>DASXLU010000499.1:0-5162 GCA_036496065.1 Candidatus Acidiferrum sp. | reverse complement strand
GCGAATGTTAGGATGCTGGGTTCCATGACACCCGAGAGCTTGCACCGTCCCAGGATCGGCATCCCATGGCGTACGTCTCAAGAAGAGGCGGAACGCAAGCGGGGGAAGGTCCAGAACTACGAGGACGCGGTTGAGAGGGCGGGTGGGGAGCCTGTGCTACTGCCTCTGACAGACTCAAGGAGCCTGGAACGGGCTTTGGATGACCTCCAGGGGTTCCTGCTGCCGGGAAGCCCGGCGGACGTGGATCCCAAAGAATACGGCCGGGTTAACCAAGGCAAGTCCGAGCCTGCGGATGGGCCGCGGGAACGCACGGATCGTATGATCCTGGACCATGCCTTTCGGGAGAAAAAGCCAGTTCTAGCGATCTGTTACGGGTGCCAGTTGCTGAACGTTTACCAGGGCGGAACGCTGGTGCAAGATTTGCGGAGCGAGACTGGTACGAAGGTGGCGCATCGCCGCAGCGACCTGGTGCCCGAACCTCAGGACGATCCGCAGCACGAGGTGCAGTTCGAAGGCGGCAGCAAGCTGGCGGCGCTGGCAGGCGGTGCAGACGCGAAGATCAACAGTTCGCATCACCAGTCGATCGAGAAGCCGGGTAACGCGCTAAAGATAACCGGCGTGGCCAAGGACGGTATCGTGGAAAGCGTGGAATGGACGGGCGACTCCAACTGGGTGGTTGGGGTGCAATGGCATCCCGAACGGATGGCGGGCGACCCTTTGGCGGAAAAGCTTTTTGCAGATTTTGTGAGCGCAGCGCAGGCGGCCCGCAGGCTACCTGCCGCAAAGTCGTAAGCGCTATCCAACCGTAACGTAGAGTTTATTCATCTGAACTGGGGGAATCATGATTTCACTGGCGGGCAAGGCAGCACTCATCACGGGCGGGTCCCGGGGAATCGGTGCGGCAGCGGTAAAGATGTTTGCGCAAGCGGGCGCGGATGTGGTGTTCAGTTATAGCTCCGCGAAAGAAGCTGCGAAACAGGTGGAGCAGGAAGCGGGAAAACACGGAACCAGGGTAGAAGCGTTCAAGGCAGACGCCGGAAAACACCTCGATAACAAGAAACTGGTGGAGCATTGCATCACGAGATTGGGCCGGCTGGATATTCTGGTTCCCAACGCAGGAGTTTGGAACCTGGAAGACTTGCCTATCGAGAAAATGTCTGAAAAGCAGTGGGACGACATGATCCGGGTCAATTTGAAGAGCGTGTATTCGGTAATTCACTTTGCTGTGCCGCACATGATCAAGCAGAAGGGCGGAAAAATTATCCCGATCAGTTCGACGGCCGGTCAGCGCGGTGAATCGCTGCACACGCACTACGGCGCGTCGAAGGGCGGAATCATCAGCCTGACGAAGGGTTTAGCGTCGGAACTGGCAAAGCATGGAATTTTGGTGAACAGCGTGGCGCCGGGCTGGGTGGCGACGGACATGTCGAACCCGGTGCTGAAATCGAAGACCGGGCAGAAGATGGCGTCCACGGTGATTCCGTTGGGGCGCGCGGCGACAGCGGAAGAAATTGCCGGGCCGATATTGTTTCTGGCGTCGGACCTGTCGAACTTTATGGTGGGCGAGATACTGAACGTGAATGGGGGCTCGGTATTGTGCGGATAGGACGGCTAGCACAGATCGGGTGCGGCGTTGCGCTGCTGGCCGTGTTGTTGCTTGCGTCGGTAGCGCGTGCGCAGAATCCGGACTCCATGGATCCGGATCAGAACACCGCGAAGGCGAAGCAGGTTCTGAAGCAGTTGATCGACGCGATCGGGGGGCAAACGTATCTCGGGGCGAAGTCGCTGGAGTGTGATGGGCGCCGCGCGCAGTTTGGACACAATGGGCAGATGATGGGCTACGTGGACTTTAAGGATTATCGCGTGTTTCCCGACAAGCGGCGCGTGGATTACGGAAAAAAGGGAAACATAATCGATCTGTTCGTGGGCGATCAGGGCTGGACCCTCGATCGCGGAGGAGTTTCGGAAGAGCCGGCGCCTTCGGAAGCGGATTTTCAGGAAGCGGTAAAGCGCGACATCAACAATTTGTTGCGGATGCGTTTAAACGAAGACCGGACATTGATTCAGTACGCGGGATCGTCGGTGGTGGATTTGCGATTTGTGGACTGGGTGGAAATTGTGGACGCCGACGAACGTAAATTCCGGCTGGCGGTGGACCGGTCGTCGCATCTTTTGGTGCGAAGCATTGTGATCACCAGCGATGAAACCACGGGCGAACGCAGCGAAGAAGTTTCGATCTACACGAATTATCAGGTGAAAGATGGGGTTCAGCTGCCGCAGCAAATTACGCGAGAAAAAGACGGCAGGCGCGTGGCGCAAACTTTCTATGACAGTTGCCATGTAAATCCGAATTTGCCGGAAGACTTCTTTACCAAGGCGGCGCTGGAGCAGAGGTTTAAAGCTGTAGGCGGAAAGCCGGCGAAGGAAGATAAGAACAAAGAGCGGCCACAGGTCGATTAGCGCGTACCCATTAGCGTCGGTTTCTGTACGTCAATTCCATCTAAACTTGGGCAATAGATCTTCAGTTGAGGTTCTTCGTGCATCCTTGTCGGATGCGCTCAGAATGACAATCGTACTGACACGACGACGTGCGGGGCGTTAAAATTGTGATCGGTTGCGGCAGGCAATGCTTCTATAATTCCTGCAAGATGTGGTGACGGGCTCCTCAAGCCGCAAATGAAGCTATCCCCTAAACAAGCGAAGGCGCTGGAATCGATCTGCGACACGTTTGCTCCGGCGGCAGAGGGCTGGCCATCGGCTAGCGAGATGGGCGTGCCGGGGGCGCTTGTGAATGCGATGGATTTCAATCCGCGGGCCAGGGACCGGCAGGAGCTCTTGCGCTTGCTGGATTTCTGGGATTCGCGGCTGCATGGCGTGTTCGCCGTAGGGAAGGCGAAACGTTTCAGTTCCCTGCCCCTGGAGATGCGCAGCCGAGTGCTGCTCGATTGGGCGGGCAGCGCGCTGGTGAAGCGGCGGGCAGCCTTTCAGGCTTTGCGCAAGGCAGTGGGATTTATGTACGTGATGCTGGAAGGCGCGCAACCGGGGACGAGTCCGGTCTGGACAAAATTAGGGTATCCCGGGCCGGTTGGTGTACAGAAACCGCATGCGGCTCGCGCGCTGAAAGCAGCGATGCCAGATCGCGATATGGAGATTACGTGTGAGATATGCGTGATTGGTTCGGGCGCGGGAGGAGGAACGGCGGCGGGTGTACTGGCGGCGGCAGGCAAAGATGTGGTGGTGCTCGAAGCTGGCGACTATTACGACGATGCGGATTTTGATGGCGCGGCATTGGACGGCTTTCGGCGGCTGTATGCAGAGGCGGGATTCGCGGCGACCGTCGATCACAGCGTCGGATTGCTTGCTGGCAAATGCTTGGGCGGCGGGACGGTGGTGAACTACTGCACATCGTTTCGAACACCGGACGGCGTGCGCGAAGAGTGGGCTGGGGCGGGCGTACCGTGGTTCACGAGCGAGCAGTACACGCAGAGTTTGGATGCGGTGTGCGCGCGGCTTTCCGTTAACCGCGAGCACAATCAAGTTTCGCATCGCGAGCAGGTGATGGAGCGCGGGCTGCGCAAGCTGGGCTGGCACGTGGACTGCATGCCTCGCAATGTTGTGAAGTGCGATGCGGAGAAAGTGTGCGGCTATTGCGGCTACGGCTGCGCGGTCGGCGCGAAACAGTCGACGGTAAAGACATGGCTCGCCGATGCGGAGCAGCATGGAGCGCGTTTGCTGGTGGGCACACGGGCAGAGCGCGTGATTACCGGCGGTGATACCGCAAAAGGCGTGGAGGCACGAACCCGTGCGGGCCATCGGGTGCGCGTCACTTGCAAAACAGTGATCGTGGCGTGCGGGTCGATTCACACGCCTGCACTATTGTTGCGTTCTGGATTACGCAATCCGCACATCGGGCAACACTTGCATCTGCACCCTGTTTCGAACGTTTGTGGCGTGTTCGACGAAGAGATCCGGCCGTGGGAAGGCACGATGCAGGCGATTTATTCCGACGAGCACCGGCAGATGAATGGTGGGTACGGAGTGAAATATGAAACGACGTCGCTGCAGCCTGTGATCGCGGTGGCGTCGACTCCATGGGTAGGTGCAGCACATCATCGTTCCCTGCTCGGGCGATTGTCGCAGACGACGGCGATTGGAGTTTTGCTGCGTGATAAAGATGCGGGCGCGGTGAAGATTAACAGCGAAGGCCATCCGGTCGCGACCTATTCCCTTTCCGCATTTGATCGCAAGAATCTGCGCGATGGATTTATCGGAGCTGGGCGGATATTGGAAGCGGCGGGGGCAATACTGATTTATTCGCCACATGCGAAGTGGTGCGGTTTCGAACCCGGTAAATCCGGCTCGATCAAATCGTTCGCGGAAGCGATGGATCGTGCAGGGTGGGATAACGGGAGGCTGGCGCTATTTTCGTTCCATATCATGGGGACGGCGAGGCTTGGCAGTTCCCCTAAGGAGTCGGCGACCGATCCTGACGGCCAGACGTGGGAAGTGAAGGGACTGTATGTGATGGATGCGTCAAGCTTTCCGAGTGCTTCGGGCGTGAATCCGATGATCTCGATCGAGGCGATTGCGCACCGGAATGCATGCGCGTTGGCAGGACGGGTTGGGCGGTAATGATGTACTTTTTGGTCAAGTAGGGAGCAACGAAAGGCTGTATAGCAGGGGACAATCCTGATAACTTAACTACCCCGTCCTCGGGGTGTTTCAGAAAGGCCGCGCAGCACGGCGGTGCACGGACCGAGCTTGAGCACGCCCAGCCAAATTATGCGAAGTGAAAGGAAGCGGGAAGCCGGATTCAGCCTAACCGAACTGGTTGTCGCGCTGGCGGTAGCCCTGGTTCTAGCGGGAATCGGGCTGCCAACTTTTTTGCGCGCATACCACACGTATCAGTTGACCAATGCGGCGACGCAAGTAGCGGATATTTTACGGCTGACCCGGTACGAGGCAATCCGGCTGAATACGCAGGTAAATTGCATGATTCAGGCTTCGGGCGCAACGACAACCGTTTGGGCGGATTCGAACAAGAACGGTGTGGCAGACCCGGGAGAAAAAGTGGCCTTGCTGCAAGCTTCGGGAAATCTCGTGGATGCGGGAACGGTGCCGGGGACTTCGACGCTGTCAACGGCGGCGCACCTTGGCGTGAC
>DASXLU010000498.1:0-3435 GCA_036496065.1 Candidatus Acidiferrum sp. | reverse complement strand
CACGTGTGCGCCATCCACGGCAGACAAAATTCCTTTCGAACGCGCCAACGCCGCCAATTCCTTTGCCGGAAGCACGGTGCCAGTTACTGTCGGGATGTGGCTGAAAAATATGACTCGGGTGCGCGAAGTGATTGCGTCGCTGAACAAATTCAGCACGGTCGCTGCGTTGGGCACGGGGCGCGGCAATGTTACCTTTCGCACTACGATTCCGTAGCGTTTCGCGCGTAAATTCCACGGATGCTCTCCGCCGGGATGCTCCTGATCCGTCATCAGCACTTCGTCGCCAGCCTTCAAGTCGATTCCGTTCGCAATGTAGCTGTTCGCCTCGGTCGCGTTGCGCAGCAGAGCAATTTCATCGCGCGTGCAGCCCACAAACGCCGCAAGTGGATCGCGAAATTCGTTCCAAGGACCATATCCCCAGATTGGATAGTCCTCGGGATCGCTTTGTGCCAGCCGCTCGGAATCGCGATAGCCTTCGAAGACTGCGCGCAGCACCGGCGCTGGCGAAGATCCCACTGTACCGTTGTTCAAATACACTTCGTCTTCGGGAATCAGGAACTGTTTCCGCAGTTCGCTCCAATACGATTCTTCATCTTTGTCGTAGAGCGACTTGTCTGGCAGGTTTGCGGGCGCTTGGCCTAGCAGATCTTTGCAGGCTTCCGGCAGAGGCGTTCCGGCCACGGCCGCCGCTCCGGCTATAGTTGAAAGAAATCCGCGACGATCGATCATCGTACCTCCGCAGATGCTTCGGCGAATTCTATCTCGAAATGCATCGAACAGAAGCCAACCCTTGCAGCAGGTTTCCAGACGAGGCTGACCCAAAGTCTCGCACCGCGAGGCGTTGAGTACGCTAAGGAACACAATGACGAGCTGCCGGCAAACTCATCCGCCGGTTCACGCACTTGCGAGTGGAAAATATTTTCGGGAATGGAGAGAATACTAGGATTGCAAGATTGAGTCAGGGGGATACGTGAATCGCTTCTTCAAAAGCTTGGCCACAGCAGGAGCCTGCACCGCGCTATTTTGCGTTGGTCTCGCACTGGCGCAGGAATCCGCGAAAAAGCCGGCCGCAGGTGGTAACGCAGCCGCAGTTTCACGCGGCAAAGGAATCTTTCAGCAGAAATGCTCGATATGCCATTTTGATACCAGCGACCAGAAAAAGATTGGTCCGGGCCTGAAGGGAATTTCCAAGCGCGGCACATTTAGTGTGAACGGCAACAAGATCACCGACGAGAGCCTGAAGGCTTGGATCGAAAATGGCGACCAGTTGATGCCGCCCTTCAAGGACGTGTTGGAGGCGGGGCAAGTGAAGGACGTTATCGCCTACGTGAAGACTCTGTAGCCGCAACCTGATTGCGTTTTCGTTGCCGCAACACACATCAGAAAAAGATAAACCCCCGGCAGCCTGAAGCAAACAGGCGATCCGGGGGTTTGAATTTGGTTCTTCCCTGGCGGGAAAAAACTACTTCAGAACGGCGTCTTTCAGCACCTTGGCCGGGCGTAGACGAACAACCGTCTTCGCCTTGATCTTGATCTGTTCGCCCGTCTGAGGATTGCGGCCGATGCGCGCCTTGCGATGCGCCTTTACCACGCGGCCGATTCCAGGAATCACGAACTTCCCCGCGCTGCCCTTGGCTTCTTTCACGGCCAGCTTGTGGAGTTCTTCAAAGAAAGTCGTGACTACTTTCTTCGACGTGCCGAGTTTTTCGGCGATGTGCGAAACGATCTTTGTCTTGCTCAGTGGCTTAGCTGCCATTTAGTCTGCTTATCCTCCTGATTTATCTATCCACCCCGAACAATCGAGGCCAGCCTGAGCAAAAAACCCCTATTTTTCAAGGAAAAGACTCGGGCCGTTTGGGAATATAGCGAACGCATTTCTATAACGCAAGGGCAAAACCGCAAAAATCCCTGAAAAAATGCACTTTTTTTGACGGCATGTGCAAAACGTGCAGGTTTCATGCGGCTTTGCGCGATTCCACCATTGAATTCTTCATTGCACTCCTGTGCTATCCTTCCTAATTCCAAACTAATCAAGGAGAACCAGCGTGAGCGCATCTTCTACTTGGCACGATTTCGAACGTCAAATTGCGTCCGTCGTGAAGCTGGGTCGCCGCCCGGTTGCTGTGTCATTCCTGGACGCCGAGCCCGCCTCTACAACGAAATTCGAGGGCACGGAGCCTTCAGGCTGTAGTTTTTGGCGTCTCGCTGCGGAAGGCCGCACCTTTTACACTCTCCCGCAGAATCATTTCAATTGTGCGGTGGGAGCCTATACGCACAACATTCCTCTTTGGCCCGAGCGCGAAAAGGAAACTGAGCAGACGCTCAAGATGATGTTTGACTTGGGCTACGTGAAGCCCGAGGAGGTTCCACAGATCCCGCGCCTTGTTAAAACGCCTAAAGCCATTCTGTATTCGCCGCTCGGCGAAGCGACTTCCAGTCCAGACGTCGTTCTGTTCGCGTGCAAACCAGTTAGCGCGATGCTTCTCAACGAGGCTACGGGTCGTGCGGGTGTTGGCAGCGGTGCTCCTGCGCTGGGCAGGCCCACTTGCATGGCACTTCCCGCTGCGCTTCAGCACGGAACTCTTACCAGCCTGGGCTGCATCGGCAATCGCGTCTATACCGGGCTGGGCGAAGATGAGCTCTATATCGTCGTTCGAGGCGCCGATCTGCCCAAAATTGTCGACGCGCTGAAAACGATCAGCAGTGCGAACGCCTCCCTGAAGGAATATGCCACGGGCCGTCGCGAGCAACTCTCCACTATTTAAATCTGAGTTTGACAACCGATAGCGGATAGATGGCCCTCAAAAAATCGCGCAGGATATTCCTCGAATTTAATCACGAGGAGTATTTATGACCGACCTGCGAATAATTGCTATTCCTACGAAAGTTGCTGAACTCGTCCGTGCCACGATGAAATCTCCGGGCTACGGCCATCCCGCTCACAAAGAAGTGGCGTCCGGCTATGGGCCCTGCCGCCATTGCCTGAAAACGTTTCACATCGGCCACGAAGATCGCATTTTGTTTACTTACGATCCTTTCCACGGTCTCGCGCCCTATCCGTTGCCCGGCCCAGTGTTCATCCACGCGAAAGAATGCATTCGCCACGACCAATTCGACGGCTTCCCGGAAGACTTGCGCTCCCATCCATTGACGCTAGTGGCGTACGGTGAGGATCGAACGGTTCTCAGAAAAGAGTACGTGTCGGGCGCACATGTCGAAAACGCCGCCCAACGTCTCCTGAGCGATTCACAAGTTCATTATTTGCACGTTCGCGATACGCAAGCAGGTTGCTACGATTTGCGTATCGAACGGAATCAAGCGGGAACGTAGCGTCCCAAGCCTCGAGCTTAAACGCTCACAGATTCGCAAGGTCCTCGTAGAAGTGCGCGATCGCTTTGATGCCGCCGTAATAATTCTCCAACGCTATATGCTCAT
>DASXLU010000497.1:0-11823 GCA_036496065.1 Candidatus Acidiferrum sp. | reverse complement strand
CCGAAGAAGCCCTACGCAAAAGTGAGGAGCGGTGGAGATCCGTCTTTGAGAATTCGGCCATCGGCGTCGCGCTCACTGACATGAACGGCCGCTTTCTGGCCACCAACCACGTCTACCAGAAAATGCTGGGTTACACCGAGGCGGAACTGCGTGCGCTTCTTTTTCTGGACGTAACGCATGAGGACTACCGCGAAGCCAACTTGGCTCTCATCGCCGAATTGGTCGAGGGAAAACGACGACAGTTTCAGATCGAGAAAAAGTATCGCCGCAAGGACGGCAGTTCGATTTGGGTAAGCAACAACGTTTCTCTTGTGCCGGGCACCGAGAGGGTACCGCGATTCATAATGGCGTTGTCCGAAGACATTACACAGCGCAAACGCGCGGAGCAATCTCTACAGCGAAGTGGATCTTACCTGGCGGAAGCTCAAAGGCTCAGTCATGCGGGGAGTTTCGGCTGGAGGCCCTCCACCGGCGAGATCATCTGGTCAGAGGAAACCTTTCGAATTTTCCAATACGACCGAACGACCACGCCGACCGTCGAACTTATCATCCAACGGGTTGATCCGGAAGATGCGGCCTCGGTGAGTCAGACAATTGAGCGCGCGTCGCAGGACGAGAAGGATTTTGATATTGAACATCGCTTGCGCATGCCGGATGGTTCCGTCAAGCATGTCCACGTTGTGGCCCATGCTGAAAGAGATGATTCGGGCGAAATCGAATTTGTTGGCGCGGTAATGGACATCAGCGACCGCAAGCGCGCCGAGCAAGTTCTTCGGCGAAGCGAGGCGTATCTGGCGGAGGCGCAGAGACTAGCCAAGACGGGCAGTTGGGTCTACAACCCTAACACTGAGAGTTGTCTTTACTGGTCCGAGGAAATGCGACGAATCTTTGGATTAGATCCTCAAACAAGCAACCTCCCAGACCGGAAAGAGTTCCTTCGACTAGTACACCCCGAAGATCGCGACAGGTTCAACGAACTGATTGACAAGGCATTCCGCGAGAAAACTGATTTTCTGCAGGATTACAGGATTGTGCTGCCTGATGGCGCCGTAAGGCACATCCACGAGATCGGACACCCGGTTCTCGATGCAGCCGGAAATATTATCGAATACCTTGGTACCGACGTGGATGTGACAGAACGCAAGCTCGCGGAAGAGAAGCTGCGACGCAGTGAAACAGATTTGCTTGAGGCCCAGAGAATAAGCCGAACAGGTAACTGGAAACTTGATGCTTCATCCGGGACAGTCACAGTCTCACCGCAAGTGTTTCGAATATTCGGCGTCCAGCCAGAAGAGGTTACATCGACCACTGAATTTTGGCTTAGCAGAAATCATCCCGAAGACCAGAAGCGCATCCAGGAGCTCTTTGAAAGATCCAAAAACCAGAAAACTGACTATGACGCGGATTACCGCATTGTTCTCCCCTCGGGAGCCATCAAGCACCTCCACGCCGTCGGGCATCCTGTTTTGAACGAGTCGGGTGACCTCGTAGAGTTTATCGGGACCGTTATGGATATCACCGAGCGCAAGCAGGCGGAAGAGGCCCTGCGGCGCAGCGAAGGTTACTTAGCTGAAGCTCAGAAGGTGACCCACACAGGCAGTTGGGCCTGGAATGTGCGCACTGGCGCTCTCTTCTGGTCGCAGGAGATTTTTCGCATTTATAACTTTGAACCTCGAGAAGGGCTCACTTGGTCACAGTTTCTCGAAAGAGTTCACCCCGAGGATCGGCCTCAGATTGAACATAAAGCAAAAATGGAGGCTTCCCAAAAGGATTGGCTGGATTCTCAAAGTGATTTTCGAATCATTCTCCCCGATGGAACGATAAAGCACCTCCATTCTATCGCCCATCCTGCGAAGGACGGGTCCGGTGAAATCACTGAAGTCGTCGGCACGGTCATGGATGTCACCGAACAGTGGAAGGCCAGAGCCGAGCTGGAGAGAGCTTTCGAGGAAATTAAGCGTCTCAAGGATCAACTTCACGACGAGAATCTGGCGCTGAGAGAGCAAATCGATCAGGCTTTCATGTTTGAGGAAATTGTCGGCTCGTCTCCGGCTCTGCAAACCGTGCTCTCCGGTATTATCAAAGTGGCCCCTACCGATTCGACAGTGTTGATCACTGGCGAAACCGGCACCGGAAAAGAACTCATTGCTCGCGCTATACACAAGCATTCGCAACGCTCTGGCCAGGCTTTTATTAGCGTAAACTGCGCGTCGATTCCTTCTTCGTTGATCGCCTCGGAATTGTTCGGCCACGAGAAAGGCGCCTTCACCGGTGCGATTCAGCGCCGCCAGGGACGCTTTGAACTGGCACACTCCGGCACCATTTTCTTAGACGAGGTCGGGGAGCTTCCCCCCGAGACTCAGATTGCATTGCTCCGCGTGCTCCAGGAGCGTCAGTTTGAACGGGTGGGAGGCAACCAACTTCTTCCCACCGACGTTCGCGTCATAGCCGCGACCAACCGCGACTTGACCGCAGCGATCGCTGCGGGAATGTTTCGAGCCGACTTGTTTTACCGGATCAATGTTTTCCCGATTGACGTACCTCCTCTTCGCAAGCGCAAGGAGGACGTTCCGATGTTGGTCGAGTATTTCGTAAAACGGTACGCGGAGAAAACAGGGAAGCAAATTCGCAAGATCGACAAACTTACGCTGGAACTGTGCCAGTCGTATTCTTGGCCGGGCAATATCCGTGAGCTGCAAAACATCGTTGAGAGATCGGTGATCCTCTGCAGCGGCGAAACTTTTCGTATCGAGAAGGCTTGGCTCGCCAGCACGCAGCCATCCCAGCAAGAATTGCCAGGCCTCCTTCCAGACACTCTCCAGAATCAGGAAAAAGAAATGATTGAAGCGGCGTTGGCTGATTGCAGAGGAAGGGTTGCTGGCCCAGCCGGTGCGGCAGCGAAACTCGGGATTCCCCGATCCACGCTGGATTCAAAAATCAAGCAACTGAAAATCAAGAAGCACAAATTTATTTCCTAGGCGTAACAATTTCCCCTTTTCCCGGACTCCCGAAAATTCGGCACTTCCCGAACTCTCGTCACCCACCTTCCTCTCTAGTCGCTTGTTTTCAATGCGTCCCATGTGGCCCTCGCGTTGCACTTTCATTGTGCCGGTAGCCGTAATGACAGCTATTCATCTTGGGCCAAACAACATAACCGATGACCTTGAGAATCGAGAGATCGGCGCGGCAGGAGTTTACGGTGTTTACGCTAATTGGACGCATTAACGCAGAGCAGGTCGCGGAACTGAAAGGGCTGTTCGATGGCGACTATCGAAACATCATTCTGGATTTGCGTGAAGTGAGGCTGGCGGATCGCGACGCCGTGAAGTTCCTTAGGGGTTGCGAGGCGGATGGCATGACGCTGGAGAATTGTCCGGCATACATCCGAGAGTGGATAGATCGGGAAGAAGGTTGAGGCAACAACTCCTGGCACTGCTGCTGGCTTCGATTTCAAGGGGGTTCGTCTTGGCGATGACTACATTACTCTCGGCACAAAAACTCTCGGAGCAGAGCAATACCTCAGCCGTTACCGATCTTCGAGAGTGGAGCGAGGCGCAGTTGATAGCTGCCGCCAAGATTGGAAGACGAGCCCCCTTCGGCGAGCTTTGCGAACGCCATATCAAGCAAGTCTTCAGAATCGCCCATCGGGTCACTCGAAATCGCGAAGATGCGGAAGACGCAGTGCAAGACTCCTTTCTGAGCGCCTTCCTCCATCTCAAGGATTTTGACGAAAGATCGCGGTTTGCAACCTGGCTGACACGCATTGCCATTAATGCCGCCCTGGCGAAGCTTCGTAAGAAGCGTGGAATCCGGGAAGTTCCTATGGACGAACCAATCCCATCGCATGAACTCAGCGTGCACCCGGAAATCCAGGACTCTGCTCCCGATCCGGAGGAGGCTTACCGCCTTCGCGAACGCAAACAAATTGTCAATGCAGCCGTTTCGGGGCTGCGGACCCGAACTAGAAGGGTAGTGGAGGTCCGCCAATTGCAAGAACACTCGATCAGAGAAACCGCACAAATTCTGGGGATTTCGACCTCTGCGGTAAAAGCGCGCATGTTTCGCGCGCGTGCGTTCCTGCATCGAATGCCCGCGCTGAGAAGCATGGGCCGGTCAAATCGTGAGAGCGCTAGTTACTAACTAGAAGAAGGGGCATTTCCATGACAGCAGCAATCAGTACCGCAATTTCTTCTTTCAGGCAACCCATTAACGAGCCCAATTCAAACTCAAGGACTACCCGCAGAGATCCGGTGCCGAATAAGTCCGTCGCTTGCCTTACCGATTCTGGGGTTGTCCCTTCGCCACTGTCCGCAGCGAAGGCATGGCTTCAGCATCCCATTGTCGCAGACGCGTTTGAGTTTGGAGGAGTAACCGTGTGTTTTTCGGCGATGGAAATTCATCGCAAAGGCCGGCCGGTTACCCTCACGTATAAGGAATTCCAAACTCTCGCGTATCTCATCAAAAACCCCCGCAGAGTGATCTCCAGGGACGAACTCCTCAATGAAGTGTGGGGATATGAGTGCTATCCGTGCACGCGCACTGTTGACAATCATATATTGCGATTGCGCAAGAAACTGGAGACCGAGCCAGCTCGCCCTAGGCACTTCCAGACGGTTCATGGAGCCGGTTACAAGTTCTTGCCTTAAATACGCCTTACGCTGGGCCGAATCCTTCGGAATTCTTCAGGGGCAGCCGTACGCGCATTGCTCGTTATGGGGAAAAGCCAAGTTGAAAGTGAAGGTCGATATACGTGGAAGTGTAAGGGAACCGTGCCCGGTACAACGGCTATCTGCTCTACGCCGGCAACCGCATTTTCTTCAGAAGGTCGAAGTATCTCGGGTCGTTGCGGATATTTTTTAGCAGCGGATCGGTCTTTATTTCGGGCAAGCCGGAGTCTCGCTGCTTGTAGGCACGTTCCAGCCAAGCAAACGATTTATCGGACTCTCCGCGAAACGCATATACCTGAGCGATCTGAAACGCCGAATCGCTGTCGTGCTTCGTGATGAGTTCGTGGAGGGCAGCATTCGAGTCCCGCTCACGGCCAAGCGCATGATAGACCAATGCCACGTCCGTGAGTTTCTCCCAGTCGGTCGGTTCCTTCTCAATCTCCGATAGCGCCTGCTGCGGTTTTCCTTCCGCCATAAGAATTTTGCCCAGATCGGCATGGACAAAGGCAGCTTGCGCGTTCAGTTCCAGAGATTTTTGCAACTCCACCTGGGCTTCATCGTATTGGCCCGCCACATACAGCAGGTATCCCCGGCCCAAACGCGAATTTGCGCGAAGCGGGTCTAGCGCGACCGCCTGTTCATAGAACTTCAGTGCCTGGTCGAGATTGCCCAACACCCTGGAAAGATACGAACGGGTGCGGAAAACTTCCACGCTGCCCGGTTCTAACGCCGCTGCCTTGGTTACGCAGGTGTTGGCCGTGTCCCAATCCCAGTCATGATAGATTTGCGTTCTTGCTAGCGCCAGATAGGCCGCAGCAAAACCAGGGTCCAGCGCAATGGCACGTTCAGCGTCGTCTCGAGCCTCTCGAAAACCTGTTGTAACATTTGTGAAGCCCTCCTCGGCCATCGTGTTTTGCACGGACGCTCGCAATGCCCAGGCAGGTGCATAGTTCTTATCCAGCTTGATGGCTTCATCGGCATAGGCGAGCGCCTTCCCCACGTCTTCCTTGCCCGTTCCCCGCGCCCAAAAGTATTCCGCCTGCAGGTAAGCCTGATATGCCTCCGGGTTCGCACCGCGCAAGTTTGCGGCGGCTGGGTGGCTCGTGTCTCCGAGTTTTCTCGGCTGCAATGCGTCGGTGGCAGCACGGGCGATTTCATCTTGCACCGCGAAGATGTCGTTGATTTCCCGATCGTAGGTCTGCGACCAAAGCTGAAATCCATCGTCTGCGTTCACCAGCTCCGCCGTGATACGCACCTGGTTGCCCTCGCGCCGCACACTTCCCTCAAGAACACTCGCTACGCCAAGCTTCCGTCCCACCTCCCGCACGTCTTCGTTCTTTCCCCTGAACTGAAAGGCCGATGACCGTCCGACGACTTTTAGCCCCGGGACCCTTGCGAGGTCATTAATGAGTTGCTCGGAGAGTCCATCTGAAAAGTACCCCTGGTCTTTGGCCGGGCTCATGTCCGCAAAGGGGATCACCGCGATGGAACTGGCATTCAACGGAGAACGAGTGGCACTGGCTCGAGAAAACCTGAAACGCCCGGCAGTAGCGGCAACGGCGACGGCGGCGGCTGCAGCGACGATACAAATGATGACGAGCTTCCGGAGAAAATGGGTACTAGACGACTCTTTCTGTTCTGCAGCGCTGGTTGCCGGAGCAGTCTCATTTTGTACATCTGAATCCGGAATCGAGATCAGACTCTGTTCTAGGACAGGCGCGATGAACCGGTAACCTCGCTTGGTCACTGTCTCGATATATTCAGGTTTGTTCGGCCGGTCCCCGAGGATCTTTCGGATATCCAAAATGTATTTTCGGAGGATTTCTGGGTTCACGTAGGTGTCGGGCCACAACTTCTCCAGAAGCTCGTCCTGCGTGATGAGACGACTTGGGTTTTCAACCAGATAGCGCAGCACGTCGTAGGCTTTCGGCGCGATTGCCACCCGTTCTTGCCCACGCCAAAGACATTGGTTGGCTGAATCAAGCCGAAAGGACTGGAAAAACTTCATTGATCGGACCTCGTGGGTTGTAATGGCGGGAAGTGCAACGCCGGACGTGGGTTTAGAGTACTTTAGTCCTGCCATCGGTACATTTCTAACGGTCGTATGACCGTAAGAACACAGTGACAGCTAAGGCCCATGTCCTCAGTGATATAACACTGGGACAAAGACTCCACAGAATCCAAACGCGCACTTCACGCCTTCTTCTGGTCTTCTCTCTACTCTAGCGCTGGGACGGTCGAGGGTCTCGCGTGTTGGCGAGCACCTCATTTGAGATCCGGCAGGAAGCACCATCTCGTGCCTGCCCGGTCCAGTCCGATCCAGGAAACCAGTGGGAGGAAGGATATGGAATTGTTGAGTGGCGGAGTTAGCCAATCCACAGTAGGCATGGTCCCTGGGGGCCAGCCGCTCGATGCAGGCCGCAGGCGATTGGCGAGAGACCTCTTTTGTGGACGATACCGGCCCAAACAATCGGTGCAACTGCGCAAAATTGCCATTGCGTATGAATTGGACAATGAGTCGGTCTTGAGAGTCTTTACAGAATTTCAAGCCCTTGGAATGGTTTCACTTTCGGGAAACTTCACCGCTATCGTCCGGTCTCCAGACCCGAAAGAGACTCAAGAGGCGTACGAGATGCGGGCTACGATGGAAGAAATCGCCGGACGAACCGCAGCAGTCGTGCTGAAAGGCTACACCCTCGGACTGCGGAAGGAGTTAGCGTCCATGCGTGCGGCGGTGGCTCATGGCGATCTCGACTCCTGTACCGAACACGACGTGCAGTTCCATCGAGCTATCCTTATGGCTTCACAGAGCGACGTGCTTCTTCACGCATGGGACGCGCTGGCCTTTGATCTACGAGCCTGCCCCGCAATGGAATTGGTCCCGAAAGATCTGCACGAAGCCGTTGAATCCCATCAGCCAATTGTCGACGCAATCGAGAAGGGGCGCGGCAGAGAAGCCGGTCTGCTGCTGCGGAATCATGTAGAAGCGCTCTTGGTGCGTCTCAGAAGAGCCGAACCCCGCTCGAGATTTCAGCCGTCGGCCTTCGAGAATTTTGCTCCTACGGATGGCTATGCAGGGCTGCAAAGTTCTCTGCGGACGTTTCGAGGCGGTCTTGGTCCCGCTCGTTTGCGAAGGATTGAAGAGCTGGTAGAGGCGAAGATGGAAGAGGGGTTGACTCTCCACGAAATGGCGCAATCGGTTGGGCTGAGCATCGCTCATTTCTCGCAGATGTTTCATAAGACGACGGGAGAGAGCCCCCATCAGTTTGTCGTGCGCCGTCGAGTTGAGCGTGCGAAGAATATGCTAACCGCGCCCGAGGCGCGAGTCCTCGATGTCGCGGTGGCCTGCGGTTTCAAAACACAGCAGCACTTTGCGCGTGTGTTCCGCCGCATCTGCGGAGCCAGCCCAACAGAATATCGCCAGGAATTTCAAGGACGCGGCGAACAGCCGGAGGAGTTGACGAACGCGCTGTAGGGTCTCCTATCTCCAGGAGATGTCGTCACTCAGTTAGCAGCGCGCATGGCCGCCGATGAGGCCCGCGTTCTCGATCGTGAATCTGCAAATGCAAAATGAAACCACACGGCGTACATACCCACCAAGAACCCGCAAGCTGTTCTGCGTCGTCCGAAGCCCCTATCCGCCCGAATAGAGGCCCAAGTTCGTGCCGGTAAGCAGTACGACGCAGAACAGCACGCGAGTCCCTCGATGACGCCAACCGCCTCACATAAGCACTCTATCGAACCGACTGCCGACACTAACATATGCAGTCGAAACTTAAAAGCCAGAATCGTATAAAATCGCAGTATTTGTATGCTTGCATTAGTAGTGATCCGTACATGCTTTTGTTGACGTATTTAGTAGGCGACACAGCGGATATAGAGCTGGGTCGCAATCTGCGTTCATTGAGTCGAATCCTGCGGAATTGTTCGTCACAAGCGGCCCACCTAAACGAGCACCGCTCCGCCATCCACCACGACAGTCTGGCCCGTGCTGTATCCCTCCTGCATCAGGAAAAGGTAGGTGCGCGCAACCTCGCACGCTTCGCCCACGCGGCCCACGAGCAGCGTCTCGCCCAGGCTGCGGTACATGCCATCCCGCTCTTCGTCCGACATGTTCTTCCAAAGGTTCGTTCGCACGACGCCGGGCGATACCGCGTTCACGCGTATCGGCGCAAGTTCAACGGCGAGCGCGCGCGTCAAAGACACAATCGCGCCGCATACGCTCGCGGCCAGTGTCCATCCTTTGTGAGGGCGTTCGCCGGCAATACCGGTTGTCAGGACGATCGACCCGCCTTCTCGGATGTGCTTGCTTGCATGTTTGACGGCGGCGAGTACGGCCCAATAACGCAACTCAAAAGCTTGCCGGGCCTTGCTAAGGTCCGTCGCTGCCAGCTCACTCAGTGCCAGGGTGTCGCCGGCGGTGAAGACCAAATGGTCGAAGTCACCGATATTCTGAAAAAAGCTTTGAATGTCTTGCTCATTGGAGAGATCGAGCGTGTGCCCTTCCGCTTTCCCATCTAGCGTTGCTACCGCTTGTCTAACGCGGTCCGCATTGCTCGACGCAATGATTGCGTGTGCTCCTTGTGCCACAGCCTCCTGTGCCACTGCTAAGCCGATACCAGACGACCCGCCAAGCACTACAATTCGTTTCTCCAAAAGCGCGCCGGCATTCCTAATTTGTTGCTTTGCCATCAGGTTCTCCTTTTTCTGTGGCCTACAACCGTTGCCACACTCTTATAGACGACTTTCACCCCGCATACGGCTCATGCATAATGGTCATAACCTCTATGCGTCTAGAGAAACTGCGACAGGTCGATTTGAACCTCTTGATCGTCTTTGCGGTGATCGCCGAGGAAAAGAGCGCTACCAAAGCGTCTTCCCGGCTACTGCTCAGTCAACCAGCCGTCAGCCGCGCTCTTCAGCGTGCGCGTTCCATGTTTCAAGACGAGTTGGTGATTCGCTCGTCTTCTGGATTTGAGCTCACTTTGCGAGGACGCAAAATTCTCCAGGAACTTGAACAGCTCCTCCCCAAAATAGAAGGCCTGGTTCTGCCGAGCGTCTTCGATCCGAAAAGGGAACGGAGCAATTTCCGTATTTCCGGCCCGGACAATGTTTGCATCGCGCTGCTGCCGCGCCTGTGCCGCCGCTATACCACCGAACTCTATAAGGTGAACTTCGATTTCCTACCATGGCAGGCCGATGCTGTGGACATGCTGGAGCGCGGAAAGCTTGATCTCATTCTCCACATTGACGATGGCTTGCTGCCCTCTCACCTCAGCTCGGAGAAGCTTTACCGCGAAGACTGGATCTGCGCTGTTGCTCGCCACAGCAAGTTTGGCGATCGTCTGACACTGAAGCAGTACCTCGCTGCGGAGCACCTCACCGTCACAACTCTTCCCACTGTGCAAAACATCCCAGACAAGCAGCTTGCTGCGTTGGGTGCAAAGCGCCGCTCCTCGTTCCGTATGCCCTATTTTGGTGCGGCTCTTAGTTGCCTTCCGGGTACGGAACTCGTCCTCACGCTCACAAGCGGCATGACCCACGTGGTCAAGCAAAATTCCGGCTTGCGCCTGGCGAAAGCGCCGCCTGAGTTGCAGCCGTTTTACTTCTTGATGGTCTGGCATCCCAGACTTGGCACCGACGCGCGTCACACCTGGCTGCGCGAGGCCATGCGCCAGATTGCCCATCCTGAGGCAACCACCAAGTCTCTTTAGCATCTGCGAAAATCGCCTTGGTGTTCAGCGGGCTGATTCTATGTACGCTTTCACAGCAAAGGCTGCGATATTGCGAAGTGCTTCCCGGCTCTTGCCGGCTTTCGCGGCCATTCTAATTCCAGCAAGCGTCATCTCAAAAAAGTCCGCCATGCTTACAAGGTCAGCATCAGAGCCAAGTTCTCCGTCGTTTTTTGCCTTGGCGAGCACGCGCATCAGCGCTTTGCGCTGCACCCGCGCTGCATTGTGTGTGATTCGGGTTACGTCAGCATCTCGCTGCCCGAACTCACTGATCGCGTTAAGCCCCATGCAGCCTTCTGCGCTAGACATGTCCTCTCGTTCCGCGAAGCTCGCCAGCGCCCTTTGCACGGCGAAAAGCGCCGAACCGGGCCTTTCCAGCTCCACCTTGATGGAGCGGACACTCTCGTTGACGTACATCTCCAGGGCTTTTAAAAACAGTGCCCGCTTATCACCGAAAGTGTCATACATGCTCTGTCGACCGACGCCCATCACTTCCATCAATTCATCGGTAGATGTCGCGGCAAAGCCCTGCCGGGAAAAAAGGCGTATCGCCTTCCGAAGCGCCGTCTTCTGATCGAACTCCTTCGGTCGAGCCACTCCGTTCCCCTTTCTCTCTTCTATTTTCGATTAGGCGACGTATCCGCCGTCGATGGTCAGGCTCGCTCCAGTAATGAAACCCGCTTCCTCCGACGCTAGGTACGACACGAAGCTGGCGATCTCCGCCACATCACCCATTCGCTTCAAAGGAATGAGCGTTTTAATCCGATCCGCATGAGCTGAACTCATGTCGGTGGCCGTGGGCCCAGGTTGAACATTGTTTACCGTAATGGCGCGCGAGGCGAGATCGATTGCCGCGCCCCGAACAAGCCCCGTGAGCGCTGCCTTAGTCATGCTGTAAACACTTCCGCCAGGAAAGGCGGTGCGCAGCGCAGTATTGCTGCCAATCAGAAGAATCCGGCCTCCGTTTTTCATTTCTTGAGCAGCCGCCTGAATGCCAACGAAGGCCGCGCGGACGTTGATCGCCACCATCCGGTCGAAGTCTTCGAGGCTGTAAGAGTCGATTGTGCCCATGGTCAGAATACCTGCGTTGCTGACGAAGATATCCAGCGGGCCGAGCGCTTGCGTTGCTCTGGCCACGGCGGCGCGGAGCTCTTCGGCGGAGCCGCTGTCGGCTTTCAGGCATAGCGCTTTGCCGCCTGCGGATTCGATTTCGCGTACCAGCTGAAGGGCCTTGTCTTCTGAACTTGAGTAGGTAAACGCAACGGAAGCGCCATCGGTCGCGAGTCGCCGGACTATTCCTGCTCCGATACCTTTTGAACCGCCCGTCACGAAGGCCACTTTACCTGTAAACGATTTTGTCTGCGTTGTTGGCATCACTACCCTCCTGGTTGTCCATTATTGCATATTCTGGATTATTCTGTCCA
>DASXLU010000496.1:0-5268 GCA_036496065.1 Candidatus Acidiferrum sp. | reverse complement strand
CCTGCTATTTGAACGCGCGCAAGCCCGAGGAAACGATTTATCGTATTGCGCTAGAGGTGAGTCAGCGCGAACCCGCCATGTGCGTATTCATTGATGATCGTTCTTTGAACCTGGAAAACCCGCGCCGGTTGGGCATGAATGTAGTTCACTATCAGAGTGCGCCACAGCTTGCCGCTGACCTGAAATTATTTGGCGTTGAGGCATAGTTTTTGAGCAGTCGGCTTTTTGCTTTGCGTTTTTCCAATCCGGAGGAGCTTTTATGGCCGAAGAAACACCACGAACAATTTCCGTATATGGCGGAGCGGCCGAACCCTGTGCCGTAGTTATTTTCGGAGCTTCGGGGGATCTGGCGAAGCGCAAGGTTATTCCGGCCTTGTATGACCTGGCACAGCACAATTCGCTTGGCGAACGCTTTGTGATCATCGGGTTTGCGCGCACGCCGATGACCGACGAGTCTTTTCGCGCGATGCTTAGCGAGGCGGCCAAAACTATTTCGGAAGTTGGACCCATCGAGCCCGCAAAATGGGAGAAGTTCGCTTCGAGTCTTTATTATGTGTCCGGGGAATACGGCGATCAGAATTCCTACGCAAATCTGGCGAAGCGTTTGGCTGAATTGGATGCGGAGAAAAAGCTAGGTGGGAATCGTCTCTTCTACTTATCCACGCCCCCGGAAGTGTATCCCGACATCGTAGAGCACCTGGGTCAGGCGGGCCTAGCGCATCCGACTGGGCCGAATTCGTGGACGCGCATCATCATCGAAAAGCCATTCGGTCGCGATTTGGCGTCGGCGAAAGAGCTGAACAAGACCGTGCTCAACGTTTTCGAAGAGAAACAGGTCTATCGTATCGATCACTATCTCGGTAAAGATACCGTCCAGAACTTGTTGGTTCTGCGTTTCAGTAACGGCATCTTCGAGCCATTGTGGAATCGCAACTACGTCGATCACGTGCAGATAACCGCCGCCGAAACGCTGGGTGTTGAGCGTCGCGGAGGTTTCTACGAAACTGCAGGAGCCTTGCGCGACATGATTCAGAGTCACGTGCTGCAACTGACCTCGCTGGTTTCGGTAGAACCGCCTGCTTCATTTGACGCGACGGCCGTGCGCAATGAAAAGCTGAAAGTGCTGCAGTCGATCCGCCCTTTCAATCTCGAAATGGTCGCCCAGGACGTGGTGCGTGGCCAATATTCGCCTGGCAAGGTCGACGAAAAGCCCGTCCCTGGTTATCGCGACGAGCACAACGTAAATCCTAATTCCCGCACCGAGACCTTTGTGGCCATGAAAGTTTTGATCGACAACTGGCGCTGGGCTGGTGTGCCCATCTACTTGCGCACAGGAAAGCGCTTGGCCAAGCGCACCACCGAAATCATGATTCAGTTCCGCTGCGCACCGCACATCGTGTTTCGCGAACGTGCGGTGAAGGCCAACCGACTGGTGCTAAACATCCAGCCGGATGAAGGAATTTCTGTATCGTTTGGCGCCAAGAAACCCGGTACAGAGATGAACATCGGCAACGTGACCATGAATTTCAGTTACCTCGAGAGCTTCGGCAATGGTTCGCGAAGCGCCTATGCCACCCTGCTGAATGATTGTCTGCGCGGCGATGCCACGCTCTTCGACCGCGGCGATTCCGTGGAAGCCGCCTGGTCGCTGGTTGACCCGATCTTGGACGTGTGGAGCGCGGCGAAGACCCAAGGGGTCCCCCTTTACCCTGCGGGCAACTGGGGTCCGAAAGAGTCCGACCAGTTACTGGAACGGGACGGCCGTCAGTGGTATAACCCTTAAATCGGTTCAATAGTGGGTTTCGCAAGGGGGCAAGTTGATCCTCGCCGGCGATGTGGGTGGTACCAAGTGTAACCTGGCGTTATTTTCCGAGAAAGATGGCAAGTTAGAATTCGTTTACCGCCATCGCTTTGCCAGCAAGGAATTCGCCCAATTTGACCTGATCGTGAAAGAGTTTTCGCGCCAGGCGGCGCCCTACCTGCTCGACCACAAGATTCGCGCCGCGGGATTTGGCGTCGCTGGACCGGTCATTAATAACCGAATTCACGCGACGAACCTGCCATGGGTAGTCGACGCGGACATGCTAGCCCGCGAGTTAGCCGTCGACCCTATTGTGCTGATGAATGACTTGGGGGCCACCGGGCACAGCTTGGAACATCTTCCCGCCAGCGATTTCTGCGTGCTGAATCCGGGGACTCCCGTGGAACACGCGACGCGCGCATTGCTGGCCGCAGGCACGGGTTTGGGCGAGGGCATTTTATTTTGGGATGGCACGCGCTACAAGGTTGTTCCGTCCGAAGGCGGGCATACTGATTTTGCGCCGCGTACCGACCAGCAGATCGAATTGTTGAGCTTCATGCGTCGCCGCTATCCGCAGGTAAGTTGGGAATTGATTTTGTCGGGGCGAGGCTTTCGAACTCTTCACGAATTTATCGCGCCCAGTGTGAGGCATCCTATTTTCGAAGACCCGGATGCCGATCCCGCGCCCTTCATCACCAAAAGCGGCTTGGATAAGTCCTGCCCGGTGTGCGTCGAAACGCTCGATTTGTGGACAACGATCTACGGAGCGGAAGCCGGCAATCTGGCATTAAAGGTGTTGGCGCTTGGTGGTGTGTATGTTGCGGGCGGCATTGCGGTCAAGATCCTGTCCAAGATGCAGGACGGCGCGTTCCTCGAGTCATTCAAGGACAAGTGGCACTTCACGACGACGCTGGGCGATGTTCCGCTTTCGATTGTGCTGAATGAGTCCGCTCCCTTGATTGGGGCGGCCTACGAAGCGCTTGCGGCACTGTAGCTTGCGCGCGCGTACGTTCGAGTGACTGGCTCCTTCCGGAGCTTGTTTTGTCCTGCCGCGTCTCCGCGAAACCGCAAATTCTTGATAGACTAGTGCCTCGCAGCACGGCTCTCATTAGCCGCTATCCTTCATATAGCAAGACCTGCCGGAGTCCCTCCGGAGGCATGGAGTCCTTCATGAGCAGTACAGTCACCACACCCGTCACGGATTTGCAGAATTACATTAGCGGAGTCTGGACGAAATCGTCGGCTACGGAATTTGTCAATGTCACCAATCCCGCCTCTGGCGAGCTGATCGCGCGCACGCCGGTTTCGACCGCAGGCGACGTGGAAGCCGCTGTTCATGCAGCTTCCGAAGCGTTTCCCGCGTGGCGACGCACACCTCCCGGCGAACGCATTCAGTATTTGTTTAAGCTGAAATACTTGCTGGACGAGCACATCGACGAGTTGTCCAAAATCATCACCGTGGAAAATGGCAAAACGTTTGGCGAGGCCAAAGCGGAAATTCGCCGGGGCATCGAAAACGTGGAAGTAGCCTGCGGCATTCCGATGATGATGCAGGGCTACAATCTGGAAGATGTCACTCCAGGTGTCGATGAAACAATGATCCGGCAACCGCTCGGAGTAGTGGCTGCCATCGTCCCCTTCAACTTTCCAGCGATGATCCCGTTCTGGTTTTTGCCCTACGCGATTGCTTGCGGAAATACCATCGTGCTGAAGCCCAGCGAACGCGTGCCGCTCACCATGCGCCGCATCATGGAATTGATCGAGAAGACTTCGCTGCCTAAGGGAGTCGTGAACGTAGTGAACGGAGGGCGCGAAGTTGTCGATGCTCTTTGCGATCACCCGACGGTGCGCGCGGTCAGTTTTGTTGGCTCCACGCCGGTCGCCAAGCATGTCTATATGCGTTCTGCCGCTGCGGGAAAGCGCATGCAGTGCCAAGGCGGTGCCAAGAATCATGTGATCGTGCTGCCCGATGCGGACATGGACCTGGCCAAACAAATCATTAGCGATTCAGCATTTGGATGCGCGGGACAACGCTGCCTGGCGGTTTCCGTTGCGGTCACGATCGGCGACGCGCAAAAGAAGTTTCGCGACGCCATTGCAGAGGCGGCATCTTCCATCAAAGTTGGCTTTGGCTTGGATAGCGGAGTGCAGATGGGCCCAGTGATTTCGAAAGAAAGTAAGCAGCGCGTAGAAAACCTGATCGCGACTGGAGTTAGCGATGGTGCCAAGCCCATCGTGGACGGGCGCAACACCAAAGTAGGGAACTACGAGAATGGAAATTTCCTGAAGCCGACGATTCTGGATGGCGTTCCTGCATCCAGTTCGCTCGCGAACACGGAAATTTTTGGCCCCGTGCTGAGCCTGATTCACGCCAATTCCATCGAAGAAGCTATCGAGTTCATTCGTAAGAGCCCATACGGCAATCAAGCCTCTCTATTCACGACCAGTGGCGCCGCGGCGCGGAAGTTCCGCTACGAAGCGCCTGCGGGCAACATTGGCATCAACATTGGAGTTGCCGCACCAATGGCTTATTTCCCGTTCAATGGATGGAAAGAGAGCTTCTTCGGCATCCTGCATGCGCAAGGCAAGGATGGCGTGGAGTTCTACACCGAATCCAAAATTGTTGTAGAACGGTGGTCGCGCCAAGAGACCCGCAAGTTCTAACTCACCACCTCAACTTCGGCTGGCAACGTTTGACGGTTTGCGGGGGCGCGATATATCGTGGCCCTGTCGTTTTTGCGGGCGAATTTTATGGTCCCTAAAGCACAATCCCTGGATATCAACGCGCAAGTTGAGTGCGCCGAGACGCTTTCGTCACGTTTCTACACCGACCCGCAAATTCTCGAGCTAGAGAAAGAGAAGATTTTTCGTCGCACCTGGCAATGGGTTGGTACGCTTTCGCAGCCTTGCGGTGAGGTAAACGGCAAGTCGCGCACGATCGCCGATCCCGAATCGTTCTTCACTGCTGATGTCGCGGGAGAGTCCGTCGTGGTGGTGCGCGACAAGGCCGGTACGCTTCGAGCTTTCAGCAACGTCTGCCGCCATCGGGCGGGACCGATCGCCCAGGGAGCCGGTTGCCGCAATGTATTCCAGTGCGGATACCATGGTTGGACTTACACCTTGGACGGCCGATTGATTGGCACACCCGAAGTGGATGGCGTGGCATTTTTCGATCGGTCGACCATGGGCATGGTTCCTCTACGCCTGGCGACGTGGCAGCAATTTCTCTTTGTAAATTTCGATAATGATGCGCCTTCGCTTTCTTCGTTCCTCGGTAACATTCCCGAGCTGTCCCAGGAATTTTCGTTCGAGGGCCTGCAGCTTGCCGAGCGCCGCGACTATTTCGTCGATTGCAACTGGAAGGTCTACGTCGACAATTATGTCGACGCTTACCATATCCCCGTGGTTCACCCGGGTCTTATGAAAGAAATCGATTATCCGCGCTATCGCACGGAGACCTTTCGCTA
>DASXLU010000495.1:0-4217 GCA_036496065.1 Candidatus Acidiferrum sp. | reverse complement strand
CTGCAGATTTTGAAGCTGCGCGAAGATTATCGGAAGAAGATGGGCGCGGACTTCACGCTGCAGAAATTTCACGACACATTCATGGGGCAGGGCTTTCCGCCAATTACGGTGGTGCGGAAGACGATGATGGGTGACGACTCGCCGGCGCTATAAGGCTTGTGCGCGTAAAAGGCGCTCCGACGAGACAAATAATTCAGTGCGGAATCGCGAAATCGCTTAACCCTTGCGGACATGAGGTCCAGCAGCTGGACCCCTACAAAGTCTCGGGCCTCCGTAGAGACGCCCCATTGGGCTCAGTATGGTGTATTGTTCCCTGCCAGTAGAGTGGCGATGGCCGAACGAGTGGCACAGATGAAGGCGAGAGGCGCGATGAAGAATCTGACGCGACGGGAAATGCTGCAAGCTGGATCGGGCCTGGCGGCAACGGCGATTCTGCATCCAGTGTTTGCGCGGGCAGGCGACGCGAAGGAGAACGAAAACGTGAGTATACCGGAGGCAGTGCCTGAGAAAGGCGATGAGCTTTGTTTCATGGACGCGACGATGTTGGCGGAATATCTGCGCACGAAAAAAGTTTCTTCTGTCGAGGTAATGAAGGCGCATCTGAAGCAGATCGCGAAAGTGAATCCAAAAGTAAATGCGATGGTTACGCAGGTTGACGAAGAACAATTGTTGGCGCAGGCGCGGGCGGCGGACGATGCGTTGGCCAAGGGAAATTGGCTGGGGCCGCTGCATGGCATGCCGATTGGAGTAAAGGATTTGCACCCGACGAAGGGGATTCGAACTACCTACGGATCGCCGCTGTTTAAGAATGACATACCCAAAGAAGATTGCTTGTTGGTGGAGCGGGAAAAGAAGGCTGGCGGAATCGTAGTGGGGAAAACGAACGTACCGGAGTTTGGATTGGGATCGCAGACGTTCAATCCGGTATTTGGCGCGACGAACAATCCGTGGGATGTGACAAAGACGTGCGGAGGCAGCACGGGTGGCGGTGCGGTCGCGGTGGTTACCGGGATGGTGCCACTGGCCGACGGGAGCGACTACGGCGCATCGTTGCGGAATCCATCCAGTTTCTGCCGGTGCGTGGGACTGAGACCTTCGCCGGGAAGGGTTCCGAATACGCCGGCGGGGTTGGCTTGGCAGATGTTTTCTGTGGACGGCGGCGTGGCGCGAAACGTGAAGGATTTGGCGTACTTTATGGGCGTGTTGGCGGGGCCGGATGATCACGTGCCCATTTCGATCGAGCAACCGGGAAGCGTTTTTCAGCAGCGGTTGGATGCACGCAGCTCTAAAGGCGTGCGGGTGGCGATGTTCAAGGATATGGGCTTGCCGTGGGACCCGGAGGTGAAAGAGGCTGTGCGAGCGCAGGGTAAAGTTTTTGAGTCAATGGGCTGCATCGTGGAAGAAGCGGAGCCGGATTTTCGCGATGCGAATGAGTGCTTTTTAGGCTGGCGCCATTGGGCGATGGAGTCGCGGTTCGGCGACATGATCGCGGCGCAGGGCGGCCAACTGAACGAGTTTGTTCACTGGCACGTGGAGGAAGCGCGAAAATTGACGGGGCCGTATTTGTCGCGGCTGGAATTGAAGCGCTCGGCGCTGTACCAGCGAGTGCGCGCGTTCATGGAGAAATATGAATTTTTCGTGCTGCCGGTCAGCCAGGTGCTGCCGTTCGACGTCACGCAACACTATCCGACGGAAATTGCCGGCGTGAAAATGGAGAACTACATCTCGTGGATCAAGTCGGCGTACTACATCTCGACAACTGGCAATCCGGCGGCCTCAGTGCCGTGCGCGGACTCGAAGGGCGGCTTGCCGATCGGCCTCCAGATTGTTGGGAGGAATCACGACGACTGGGGAGTCCTCCAAATGGCCTACGCCTTCGAGCAAGCAAGGAACCTGGAGAAGAGACGGCCCCCTGTCGCGAATTGACGAAACATGATGCTCTCGGCGACCACTTGTTTAATCGGCGCATGAATTAAGAACCCCATCAAGCTGATTTCTGTGCGTTGACGATGCAGGTCAGAGGCCCGTATAATAGTGGTTTGTCTAGTGCTTCTGGAGGAGAGATGTACGCCGTTATCAAGACCGGTGGAAAGCAATATCGTGTCGCACCGGGCGACACCATTCGCATCGAGCGAGTGAAGGGTGATGTGGGCGAGCAGGTGAAATTTGGCACCGTGCTGGCCGTGTACAACGACGACAAGAAGGTTTTGGCGGGATCGGATGCGACGGAAGCCAGCGTCACGGGCAAGATTGTGGCGCAAGGCCGCGCGAAGAAGCTCACCGTGTTGAAGTTCAAGAAGGGCAATCAATACAAGATTCAGCGCGGACACCGGCAGAACTATACGGCCGTGCAGGTCGGCGAAATTAAGCTGTAAGAACCGGCCTGAAGGTCGACCACTACATTTAGGAAATCGGAAGGGATTGAGTCATGGCACATAAGAAGGGCGGCGGCTCGTCAACAAACGGCCGCGATTCACACGGTCAGAGGCTGGGCGTAAAGCGGTTTGGCGGCGAGTTGGTGAACGCCGGGACGATTCTGATTCGGCAGCGCGGCACGAAACATCAGGCTGGCGAGAACGTGGCACAGGGCAAGGATGATACGTTGTTCGCGCTGGTGAAGGGCTACGTGAAGTTTGAGGATAAGGGCAACCGGGGGCGGTTCATCAGCGTGACGCCAGCGGAACAGGCCAAGGCCGCGAATTAGCGCAAAGAGATCGAAGCGGCCCCGACCCCGCGTCGGGGCCTTTTTCTTTTGGGGCGGAGTTGACAGAAAGTGCGCGGCCGGAACCTCCGGGCAAGACACAGGGATCGAAGAGAGATTCCTCGCTGCGCTCGGAATGACGGGGTGGCGGCATGGGTGTCGCATCATTTTACTAGCGAATATTTGCGGGGAAGAAGGAAATTGCTGTGTTTGTTGATGAAGCGAAAATTTCTGTGAAGGCTGGGGACGGCGGGAACGGCTGCATGGCGTTCCGGCGGGAAAAATATGTTCCGCGAGGCGGCCCATCGGGTGGAGATGGCGGGCATGGCGGAAGCGTGTGGCTCGAAGCGAATCCCAACGACAACACCTTGCTGCGCTACCGGTATAATCGCGAATTCAAAGGCGAGCGCGGCCGACATGGCGAGGGCTCGAACTGCACAGGTGTGTCTGGCGAAGATACGATCCTCAAAGTGCCGGTGGGCACATTGGTTTACGAAGAGGGCGGCGGATTGTTGGCCGACCTGAAGCGGCCGGGACAGCGGCTGCTGGTAGCGCAAGGCGGTAAAGGCGGTCGCGGGAATCAGCATTTCGCGAAGCCGTGGCATCAGGCTCCCCGAGAAAAAGAAGAAGGCCAGCCGGGCGAAGAGCGAAATTTGCGGCTGGAGCTGAAGCTGCTGGCTGACGTGGGTCTAATCGGGTTCCCGAACGCAGGGAAATCGACATTGATTTCCGTGATCAGCGCGGCGCGGCCAAAGATTGCGAATTATCCGTTCACGACCCTGGAGCCGAATCTGGGCGTGGTGAACGCGGATGGCGGAACGGGCGGTCATGGAACGGAGTTGGGCCGCACGTATGTGGTGGCGGATCTGCCTGGGCTCATCGAGGGCGCCAGCGAAGGCGCAGGGCTGGGGATACGATTCCTACGGCATGTGGAACGCACTCGCTTGCTGGTGCACTTGATCGACACCAGCGACACCAGTGACATGGATCCAGTGAAAGCCTACGAGATTATTGAGGGCGAGCTGGCGGCTTTCAGCGAATCGATGATCGAGAAACCGGAAATCGTGGTGGCCACGAAGCTGGACGCAACGACGGATCGCGCCAAGGTGGATGAGCTGCAGGCGTTCTGCAAGAAAAAAGGATTGGAGTTTCACGCGATTTCCGCTGCGACGGGTGATGGAGTGAAGGACCTGGTGCGCGCGATTGCCGATGAGTTGGACAAGATTCCCAAGGAACGTTTGGACGACGAGGAAGGCGAGCCGCCAGACGAGGAAGAACCGGAAGCGGTTGTCTATGAGGATGGTGAGGATCAGGACGAGGAGTTGGATGAGGGTGAAGAAGGTTCGGCGCAGCGTGAATGAGACGCGACGAGAGATTGACCCAAGAGCACAGACAAGAGTGTCTGTGCCACTCGAACCGTGAGAGAATCAAAGCAGGAGCACCCGGGAGGCGGATTGACGACAGCGCAGGCCCATCGCACGGCAACCAAGCATCATCCCAGGCGCGTAGCACTTTT
>DASXLU010000494.1:0-12164 GCA_036496065.1 Candidatus Acidiferrum sp. | reverse complement strand
CCCATGGGATGCGTTGGGTCCGGGAAGTTGGACCAATGTCTCGCGGCCACTTTTTCGCCGCGTAGCCACAAGACAAATGAAACGCATCTGCGCGGGAGCAGCGGCCCTGAACTATGTCACTTCCGCGGCGCTCCAGGAACGGTATCCTGCGCCCAAAAACGCCTATGTCGGAGGGTTTTCCGATGTCGCACTCGACGGCGCGCAAGCTTCTTCAGAGGTGCTTCAGCAGCGGCATCGCCGCCTTCGCGCATTGCCTTGGCAATATTCGAACGGCGTGGATTCCTTCCGCATCGGCTTCATCGGTAGTTTCGAACGCTTATATAAAGGTGCCGACGTCCTGCTCCGAGCCGCCGCGTTAGGTCAAAGCCGCGGCCTGAACTTTGCGCTCAACTTGGCCGGCGAGGGCCGTCACCTGGAACAAATGAAATCGTTGGCCGTGAAGTTGGGGATCGCCGATCGCACGCATTTCTTTGGGCACCTCAGCCCTGCAACTACACTCTTCGGTTTCCTCGATTCAACCGACCTATTTGTTATTCCTTCTCGCCAGGAAGGCATGCCCCGAGCGCTCCTCGAGGCCATGGCACGAGGGTGCCCGTGCATCGGCAGCGCAGTTGGCGGCATCCCCGAGTTGCTCGAACCCTCTAATCTTGTGCCCGTAGGAAATCCCGAGGGTGTAGCGGAATCCATTTTGCGTTTTGCGTGTGATGCAGAGAGATTGATTTCGATGAGTTCGCGGAACTGGAGAAAGGCACGGGAGTTCAATCCTGAAGCGCTTCGGCAAAAACGGTTGGCTTTTCTAGAAGCAGTAAAAGAACGTTCGCGACTCTAGCACGTTTGCCATTTCGTCGCTCTGTCGCGCTTGAAGCGTGTCACTTCTGCGTCCAGCTATTCTTTGCGGGCCATGGCGATAAGATTCATCCGGAATGCCGACAGCACGTCGAATCGCTTCACCAAGTATTCGTATGCCATTCCCACGCGGTGCAACAAGGAATTGAAAGCCAGAACTGTAGGAGCACCCTCTGCCAGAGTGACCTCAGTATCCGCCCGTCTAAATCCAGCACTGCTTAGCAATTTCTGCAATCGCCACCGCGTGTTGGCACGGTAGTACGTTGGGAAAATGTCGTCCTCCTTAAAACCTCGCACGCGTCGGTTGAACCATAAGTGAAACCAGTTTGGCGTAAATTTGGCGGCTCCACCGTAATAGTGCAGCAGATTTGTTGTAAAGAGCGCGAGCCGGCCGCCCGGTTTCAGCACGCGATGGAATTCGCGCAACGCGACTTCAGGATTTTCCAGATGCTCCACCAGCCAGCGCGCGTAAATCACATCAAACGAATTCGCACTAAATGGCAATTGGTTCACGTTGCCACAAACTCGAAAATCGACGGACGGGTTTTGACCTACTGTTTCAAGTAGATCCAAGCCGGTGATCCTGCAGCGACTCAGACCCGAGCACCGCTCAGCGGCAAATCTCCCGTTAGAACATCCTGCGTCAAGTATCGAATCGCCCGGGTGGACAAGGTTGGAGAATAGTTGCTCGAAGATTTCTTCCGGGCGCGGTCTGGAGCTTGGGCAATTTACAGGCTCCGTCTCGATGGGAAGGTCTTGCACACTCTGCGTCATTCTCAATTCACATGAATTCAAATGCCGGCAGCGTAGCCCTTGGCAGTGCCGCTTTCCGGAGCAGGTCGCTTCACTGATAATTGCAACGGAGCAGACTGCCTGGCACCCGCGCGCACCAGTGCACGCAATGCGATCTGATTGTTGAATTGCGCCGTCGTGAAATCTGTAATCAGTCCCGCGCGTATCGCTTCGTAAATTTCCTGAATTCCGTGGTCGATCGTTTTCCAGCACTGGAATCCCAAACGCTTCTGAATCTTGTCGAAGGCTACTCGATAATTGCGGCGATCTTCACTTTCCAGCGTTTCCATGCGCGTGCCGGGTATCCGGCGTATCACGGCACGTCCCAATTCTCCAATCTGCAGGTTCTGGCCGAGCGATCCAACGTTGAACATCTCGCCGGCAACGCTTTCCGTTGGCGCTTCGAGAATGGCGACAAAAGCTCGCGCGGCATCCTGTACATGAATCAGCGGTCTCCACTGCGCGCCGTTCGACACTATAATCGCTCGCATGAATACTGCGCGCGCAACGAACAGATTCACCACCAGATCGAAGCGCATTCTGGGCGAAAGTCCAAACAAAGTGCCCAGACGCAAAATCGTGGGAGCGAACGTGGGGCTTTTTGCGCGCAAGAGAATCTGCTCGGAATCGAGTTTCATTCCCGAATACATCGACAGAGGATTTACCACTGACTGCTCGTCCACGAAAGAGTCGGACGCGCCGTATACGCTGCACGACGACGCAAAAATGAATCGGCCAACTCCACATTCCACCGCCACATCGGTCAACATGCGCGTGGCGGCCCTGTTCACCTCCACCGCGAGCTGTTCATTTTCTTCGCAGGCAGAATCGCCCACAATCGCTGCCAGGTGAATCACCGCGTCGCACCTGTTCATGCAGCGCACCACCACGCCGATGTCTCGCACATCGCCTCGGACCAATTCGCAATTTGGATGCGCTTTCACTTCGTCGAGCGACTGCTCGCCAAACATGAACGAATCCAGAACGCGCACGCGGCGGCCCGCGTCAAGCAGTTGCCGGACCAGCACAGAGCCCAGGTAACCCGCGCCTCCTAATACCAAAACACGAGAATTTTCTGGCCTACGAAGAACTCTGGCCCGTTTCGTTGTCTTGCCGTTCAGTGGCATCGATTTCATTGCTGCTTCCGCCGAATCACGTCGCAGATCGCGTCCACGGCATCGTCGGTCAACGAGGAATATACCGGCAGGCTCACCACCGAACTGGATACATATTCCGTTACCGGCAGTGGGCGGCGGTCCCATAATTCGCTGTACAGTTTTTGCTGATGCACCGGCGGCGAGAAATATCTCCGCGCATCGATATTTTGCTGTCGCAGGTGACTCACTAACTGGTCCCGCGTTTGGCCAAAGTGTTTCTTGTCAACGAGGATGGAGAAATCCTTGCACGCCGACAAGCTGCCCTGCGAAATTCGCTGAAAATGAATTCCCGGCACATTACGAAGATTCTCCTCATAGCGTTCGCGGATTATATTTCGTCGCGAAATCCGTTGCTCCAATCCAGTCAAACCGCGTAGCGCCAGCGCTCCGTTAATTTCTGCCATACGCGCATTTATTCCCCGGATTTCCGGATCGTAGTTACCCGCATCGCCATAATTTCGTGCGGCACGCAACGTTTGCGCCAATCGTGCATCACTGGTAGCGATCACTCCCCCTTCGCCCGCGACCACCAGTTTCGTCGGCGAAAAGCTGAACACTTCCGCCACGCCAAATCCGCCGATGCGCTTACCCATGTTGCGACTGCCGAAAGCATGGGCCGCGTCGAAGACCAATGGAAAATGCCAGCTGTTCGAAATTTCCTGCAACTCCGCAACCGGCGCGGGATTGCCGAACATGTGTACACCAAGAATTGCCGCTGTCTGTGAAGATATCCGCTCGCGCACCGATTTCGGATCGACACAAAATGTCTCCGGATCGCAATCGGCAAAAACCGGCTTGAGCGCATTCCAGGCAACCGCGTGCGCGGTCGCATGAAACGTGAAACTAGGAAGGATCACCTCGCCGCGCAGATTAAGTGCCTTCAGAACCAGCAGCAGCCCAGCCGTGCAACTGGCCACGGCAACGCAATGCTCCACTCCCAAATACGCGGCGGCCGTTTCTTCAAATTTCCGGACATACATCCCGTTGGTGAGCTGCTTGCTCGCAATAATCTTGTGCACGTCCTCCAGAAATTCTGCCCCCGGCATTCCCTCAGGATCGGCAATCGGCAGCATCTTCGAAAACGCCGGGGTTCCGGCCCCGGCCATCGCCAACTTTGCGGCGTCGGTAATCGTCATCGCTTTTCCGGTGCCGGGCGTTTCTCTTGCCGGCCGGTAATCTTTGCAGGCACGCCACAAACGATCGTGCCTTCCGGCACGTCCGCGACAACCACCGCACCCGCACCCACGTAACTATATCTCTGCACCGTGAGATTCGGCTTGATGACCGCGCCAGAGCCCACGTAAGCGCATTCTCCAACGCGAATTCCACCCGTGAGCGTCGCGTTCGGAAAAATGTGGCAACTATTCGCAAGGTAATTGTCGTGATCAATCGATGCGGAAGTATTCACGCAAACGTTATCTTCAATCACTGTACCCGCATTGATTGTTGCTCCCGCCAGGATCGTCACGCCCTCGCCCATTTTCACGAATCGCGAAATGCCCGCTCGCGGATGCAGCACGTTCACCGGAGCAAGGTTGGCGCGTGCAATCTCTCGAAACTTTTCGTAGCGCACATAATTGTCGCCAATCGCAATCGTCACGCCGTCGCATTCGAGTTTTTTTGCCGCTTCCATCAAATCGCCTTCGAACGCCGTCACTTTTACACCCAGAATCTCGGTGCCATGTTTCGAACTGTCTTCATCGATGATTCCGCCTATTTCGTACTGCGCGCCCTCTATCAGAGCATCCACGACTACTTTTCCATGACCGCCTGCGCCCCACACCAGAATCCTCTGCCTGTTTTTCTGCATGCCGCAGTTCATCCCAAGTCCGGAATCCGGACTCGACCGTCCTTCCCATATACTCCTGCGCTTTGAAACAGCACCGGGATCGTGCGCACCGCGATCTTGCTGTCTATCCACAAGGAATAGTGGTTGACATAGTAAATGTCCAGTTCGATGCGCTCGGCCCACGTCAACAAATTTCGACCGCTCACCTGCGCGAAGCCCGTTAGTCCCGGACGCAACGCCAAACGCCGCGACTGTTCCGGCGAATATCTAGCGGCTACCTCACAAAATGTTGGACGTGGACCCACTATGCTCATATCGCCGCGAAGTACATTCCACAATTGTGGCAACTCGTCGATGCTCCAGCGTCGCAGAAAATGTCCCACGCGAGTGATACGCGGATCATCTTCGGAAGTTTCGAAACAGTCTCCACTTTCCCGAGCCCCGTCGATCATCGTACGCAGCTTCCATTGATGGAAACCTTTACCGTGCCAGCCGGCTGCGCGCAACTTGAAGAATATTGGCCCTTTGGAATCGAATTTGATGGCCAGCGAGGCTAGCAACAGGATTGGAGAGCATAATAGCAATGCGACAAACGCCAACGCCACATCGACAACTCTTTTCACGAGCAACTGGATCTCGCGTTTCATATGCTGGCCGGCGCCCGTTCCGGCCCATTCACGCACATCGCCGATGCCAAACCTAACACTAAAGAAAACAACAGCGCGTTCGCGGGTATGTACAGATTGAAGTCCGTAAGGCTATGCAGAAGAATCGCGGCGATGCTACCCATACAACCCAGCGTCACCGCCCTTTCGAACCTTGCTTCGGCTGACGCCGTTTTTCTCGCCAGCCGCACGAACAGCATCACGATCGAACCAAAAAATAGGATTGCCGCAGGAATTCCCAGATCGTTCGCGATCTCCAGATAATCGTTGTGCGCGTGATTTACGAATTTTCCTAGAAATGTGCTCTGCACCGCGGTAAACGCTATCGGAAACGTCCCCAAACCACTGCCGAACAGTGGGTGGCCTTCAATCAATTGCGCCGTGCCCTTCCATAGCGACGCTCGGCTTTCGCCAACGCTCGCATATTCGTTGCTGATATTGCCGAAGCGCTCGAATGCGGAGCCTGCTCCTATCCACAGAACTAAAGCCGTGACACAAAACATCGTCGCGCCCGCAATCCACATTCCGGCTCTACGCTGCACGCCAGAAAACATCGCCATCACCACGAGCGACGCCACTCCAGCCAGGATTCCCATCCGCGAGCGCGAAAAGATGAGCGCGGCCAGCATTACGATCGCTGCAAACAGCCGCAAGCCTATGCGCGACAAGTTTTCTCCAGCAATGATTCCCTTCATGCCGCGCGCGGCTCGTCCGTTCCGCCAGGATCTGGCGTGCTCGTACAACACCAGTGCGACGGAAAAAGGAATGATCAGTTCCAGAAAACCCGCATAATGGTTGCGGTTAACGTATGTTCCGGTTGCCTCTTCAAGATTGTATTTCTTGACGTAAGCAAAAATTCTTTGCCAGCCGCTTAAATATTGCACCAGGCCATACAGCGCCTCGAACGTTCCGAGAATTAACAACCAGGCGATCAGCCGACGGCGGCTTGCGCGATCTTGTCCCAACGCTCGCGCAAAGAAATAAGTAATCACGCAGCAAGCCAGAAAAAGCAAATGCGCACGCGTGCTGTAGGGAGCAATGCTCACACTGGAAAAACTTGTCGCGGGGTTGCTTGGCAAATCAAGATTCCATGGACGCGGATTGGGACGCAACCACCCCGCCAGCCGCGCCGGAAGTGGAACGAGTTGCAACGCCACCAAACCAACCAGCGCCGCAGGAATCCACACAAAACGCCACGAAATGCGCCAGTCCAAATCTTTCAGACAATAAATCGCCACTGCGGCCGCAGCGAAGAGCAGCACTTCAATCGCGGCGAAGAAGATCGGCTCCGTGCCGCCGAATGCCAGTACCGCAGCGCTGAGGCAGAACATGAGCGAAGCCTCGATTACGATCATCATCCGCTCACGTTCCAAAGTCGCGATCCTCACACTCGGTCACTTCCCGGATTCATCGGACTCCTGCTGCTGATAACCCGAATAGTAGTAATCGTTTCTCACGTCAGCAAAATTGATCGCAGCCCCAAGCACGTGCGATCCTGCATCTACTGCAGACAGATAGGCGCGCTGCACAAGTTCACGAGGCGTCGAACCGCCACCCACTACCAGAATTACGCCGTCGACCAACGTCGCCAAGATGCGGCTGTCCGCAAGATTTAGCATCGGTGGAGAATCCAGCACCACAAACTTATATTCCTTGGCCGCTTCGCGAAGCAGCGTGCGCATATATTCCGACGAAAGCAGATCCGCGGGATTCGGCGGTACCGGCCCACAAAACAGAACCGAAACTCCGATCGGCGCCGCTTGCCACACCTGCGCTCGCCAGTCGCTGTCGCCGGTCAGATAATTGACGAGCCCCGTCGATCGCGTCACCTGAAAGAATTTGTGCAGGCTCGGCCGCCGCAGGTCCGCATCGATCAGCAAGACCGATTCGCCAAGTTGCGCCAACGACGCAGCCAGATTCGCAGCCACGGTCGTTTTTCCTTCTCCCTGTTGCGCGCTGGTCACCAGCAATGTGGCTGGCGGACGCTTCGCGGTGGAGAGCAGCACGGAAGTTCGAAGGCCGTGGAACGCTTCCGCCAACGCATTGTTGTGCACTCCATTTGCTTCCGTGACCTTGATGCGATTCCACATGCTGCCATTCCCGTTTCCGTTTTTCTCTCCATTGCGATGCTCCATCCCAAGCAGACGCTCCGTAGCTCGCAATCCATGCAAGCTTCTTCCGTTGCCCGACAACGCGATCGCCGGAACAGCTCCCAGCGCCGGAATTTGCAAGAATCTCTCGATGTCTTCGGAATTTTTCAACGTGTTATCGAGATGCTCCTGCAAGAAAGCGGCAGAGATTCCCAGGCACAAACCCAAAATCAGCGAAAGCGACAAATCCAGCAGAATGCGCGGCCGCGCAAATTTCTTGGGAGGGTACGCCGGATCCACCACGCGGATGTTCGTGGCTTTCAGGCTGCTTGATACGCCAGTCTCTTTCAGCTTCGAGAGCAGCCCGACATACAACTGCTTATTTGTATCCGCCTCACGCTTCAAAATGTTGTACTGCACGGATTTTCCGGCGATGTCGTTGGCCTGTTTTTCCTGATCGGTGAACGCGTCGCGCAACATCTGTTCGTGGCTCACCGCGGCGGTGTAATCATTCGCAATTCCCGAGGCGGCCCGCGCGCGCTCCGCATCGAGCATCGCGTTCGTTTCGTCGATTTGGCTTTGCAGTTCTTTCACCCGTGGGTACGAAGGATTGAAATTTGCACTCAACCGCGATTGTTCTCGTTGCAGGTCCGCCAATCGCGTCGTCAGATCTTGTATCAGCTTATTGTCGAAAACGCCGGGCAGCGCGCCGTAATCCTTATTAGCCAGAAGCTGGTATAGCGACTCTTTGCGGTAACGCTCCGCCTGCGCCTTGGTCAATTCCTGCTGCAGGTCGCGCAGCCTTTCCGTTACGATGTTTTCGCTGGTGCCTTTGTCCGTCTCCAGAAACAACAATCCGTTTTCGCGCCCATACTTCTGCAGATCGTCCTCGGACTTTTCCAGCTTCCCTTTCATGCCCATCAATTGCTGCGCGAGCCAGTCTGACGCTTTCTGCGCAGCTTCCCAGCGCGCTTCCAGATTCGCTTCGATGTACACCGCGGTCAGCGTATTCACCACCTGCGCAGCGATTTTCGGGTCGTTGGATTCGAACGTCACCTCAATCAGGCGGCTACGCTTAACCGGTTCCACCGTTAGCCGGTTTTCGAAATTCTTCAGCACTTCTTCCGGAATATTCTGCGTGCCAGCGTTCGAAACTCCACCTACGGCCGCCAGTTGCGGAGCGTTCGCCTTTTCGCTCGCCTTTTCGCTCGCCTCCTGCCAACTCCCGCTACGCTTCGTGAATTCCGGCAAGCGATCGAGCCCCAATTGCGAAATCACGCGCCGCGCCAGGTTTTCGCTCTTCAGAATTCGATTCTGGGTTTCGATGTACGCGTCGGAAACGCCTTCAATCTGGAAAAGCTCCTGCAGCGTGGGCACATCCGGATTTTCTTTTTGAATTTCGATTAAAGTGCGCGCTTCGTAGACCGGCTTGCCGCGAAACGTGGCGAAAAGTCCGACGGTGAACACAAATAGCAGCACGATCAAAACTGTTGCGTAGCGCTTGCGAATTACGCCCCAATATTCCAGCAGATCGGGAACTGCTTCCTGCTCCTCGACAGGATTCGCCACTGCGTTCTGATTTACCCGCAATTTCGGCGTGCTCTGCCGCGGTTCGTAAAGTTGGAGCCTGTTTTCGTCCATATTCTAAGGGTGAAAGATCACCAGTCCGCTTGCCGTCGCTACGACTGCTTCCGTTCCTTTGTACAAAGCGCTCTTCCCGGCGCTATTCGGAACAAAGACGATATCTGCGGCTTGCAGATTCATGTCGGGCTCTTTGCCGTCCAGAATTTTCCCCACGTCGACTGCGATTTCCGATCGCTTACCGCTGCTCTCATCGGTTCGAATGATGCGCGTGCGTCCCTTGGAGGATGTGCTGGAAAGGCCCTCCGCCAGCGCAATCGCTTTCAATAGCGACATCTGCTCGTTTCCTTTTACCGTAAATCCGCCCGGCCGTTTTACCGCGCCCACCACGTAGACAATTCCCGCGCGCGTCACCTTCACGATATCTCCCGCATACACCGGCACATTGAATTTCGGATCGCGCGAGTTCAGCAGGTGCCGCAAATTAATTGAAACCGTGTCGGTCGATTCTTTCCCCGCCGATTCGTCGGCCGAAGTGCTCCCGTTCGGAGAGTGCCCCGGCGCCACTGCCTTTGGCCCTTCGTCACCTGCACGATTGAATCCCGCGCTCCTCATCACCAACACTTCGTCGCCAGCTTCGGGAGCCAAGCCTTGCGCCATCGACAGCATCTCCAGCAACGTTTTCGATCCGCGCACCTGAAACACGCCCGGCTTGTTCACTTCTCCGATCACGGAAATGGGATGACTCTCAATCGCGGTGACCATCACGCTCACATGTGGATCTTTAAGGTATTCGCGGAGACGCGCGGCCATCGTCGTTTCCAGTTGCCGCGCCGTCAGTCCGGCTACCTGGATTCCACCAAGCAGTGGCATCGACACTTCGCCATTTTCCGAAACGCGCACCGTACGATTCAATTCCGGCGCTTCAAAAGTGTTGATATCCAGCAGGTCCTGCGGGCCGATCCGATAATCTCCCGGTTGCGGCTGGCGATTTTCTTCGGCAAACTGCTTCCGCAATTTATCCAGTCGCTCGTTGTAAGCTTGCGTGGATTCTGGCGTGGGAAGACTTGCCAAGTTGTTTTGCGTAGGCGCCGAACTCGCTGCTTCCTGTGCGCAGGATTCCGCTGTGAATAACACCCCTGTCGTCACAAGAACGATAGAGGCCATCACCAGCATTTGCTGCTGCGTCTGTCTAAACCACATGGGTTCACGCAAGGGTCGGTTACCTGGAAAAGGTATAGGCTTCGGCTGGGTCTGCTACCGCATCCTACACCAGCCGACTGCCGACTTCAGCCTTATTTCTCATCTCAGCTATTTCACGGACTGGCGCCGCATTAGCTAGCCGCTTCTCCGCCCTAAGGCTTGAGTTGCTGCAGGAACTCCCAGGGTTGGCTGAGCTCGAAAGGTGAATCCCCCGCCGTCCTTTTCATGTAGGACGCATCCAAAATTTAACGGGAGGAAACTATGCCGAACAACGAAGTGTTACTAGTCGGAGCAGGCCCTACAGGGCTGGCGATGGCCATTGAGCTTAAGCGCCAAGGCGTGCCTTTCCGCATCGTGGATAAATCGCCACAGCCCACGCGGTACTCACAAGCACTGGTGGTACAGGCGCGAACCTTGGAACAATTTGAACGCTACGGGATCGCAGGCACGGCCGTACAACGTGGCAAGCCGCTCAAGCACGCGTCGATGATCAGCGAAGGTAAAACTGTGTTGTCGTTTTCATTCGACAAAATCCCGGGACACTATCCTTTCGTTTTGTTTCTGCCGCAAAGCCAAACCGAGGCATTGCTCATCGAGCATCTGCAAAGCCTGGGCGGAGTAATCGAACGCGGCACGGAACTGACCACAATCACCGAGAAGCCCGACGGCGTGGAGGTGCAGCTCCGCCACGACAGCGGCAAGGTTGAAAACGCCAAACCAAGCTGGGTGGTTGGATGCGATGGCTCCCATAGCCCCGTTCGTGAAGGACTGAAGATTCCCTTTTCTGGCGCGAAAGTGGGCCTGAACTTTTTTCTCGGCGATCTGGAACTCGAAGGGCCGGACCTGCTGGGCGATGAGCTCCGAATCTACCTGCATCGCGGAGATGTCGTGTTCATCGGGCGTTTGGAAGAGAAAATTTTCCGCATGATCATCGCGAAACACTCGGAGCAACATGCGGCTGAACAGAAACGCGAATTGACGCTCGCCGATTTCCAGGAGTCTATCGACAGCGCTGGGATTCGCCTGCGAGCCGTTTCCGCGAAGTGGATGACGCCTTTCCGCGTCAACGACCGGCGCGCCGAACACATTCGCCACGATCGCGTGTTTCTGGCCGGCGACGCTTCGCACATTCACTCCCCCGTTGCCGGTCAAGGAATGAATACTGGCATTCAAGACGTCGCGAATCTTGCCTGGAAGCTAGCTGCTGTGCAGAAGGGCGCCGATGCGGCTCTGCTCGATTCTTATGAAGAGGAACGAGGGATGGTCAGTGAGCAATTGCTGCGCAATACATCATTCGTTTTGCGCGCGGCCACCTCCACCAACTCATTCATCGAAAAGCTGCGGAATACCGTGATCCACGCGGCATCTCAGATACCCTTTGTGCAGGAACAAATTGTGGGTTTTGTCTCGGAAACGGCTATTGCTTACCACAAGTCCTCTGCGGTAACTGACGATGGCGGCGCAGGCTCGTTGCGCGCCGGCGACCGTATTCCCAACCCGGACATTCGCTGGAAAGGGCGTGATATGCGTGTGCTGGACGGCCTGAAGCACGGCGGTCACCTCGTCGTCGCGCTCAACTTTGAAAACGGCAAAGACCTGCGGGAACGTCTGCCTCAAGCCGAGTTTTTATCCCTGAACGGTGCCGAGCTTGAAAAAGGCCGCGAAGAATTAACTGAACTGCTCGGCGATCGAGGCGAATTCGCGGTGGTGCGCCCCGACGGATACGTCGGCTTCCGGGGAACCAGCGCGAGCATGAGCCGCTTGGCGGAATATGCGCGGAAAATTGGCCAAAGTGCACAGATTACGCGAAGCGCTTCATCTCAGAACCAATAACAAATTCAATTTATCTGGCGTTAATCTCGCTACAGATACCATCGCGCCCGGTGACGCCTAAATTCGGGGACGCCGGCACGAATGCGTAGATTTCTGAAAGAAATTTCAGTCTCTCAGACTGCGCGAGATTCTTTTGCGTTTAAGAGAACGCCTTTCAGGTAGAATGCCGCGTGCTCGGCGTCAGACTTTTGCGGGAAAAAGTCGAAAA
>DASXLU010000493.1:0-6012 GCA_036496065.1 Candidatus Acidiferrum sp. | reverse complement strand
GCAAACTGTGCGAAGCCCGCACGGATCGCGCCGGGCATCGCATAGAGCGCAGCATAGTGTTGGCGCTTCGCCTCGTCGAAGCACTCGGGGTGGAGGGAGAACTCGTTCCAGAACCGGTCGAGATAGATACGTTCGCGACCTGCGACAAGGCGCTCCATATCGGGGCCGCCGAAGCCAAACTGCCACATGTGGGGATCTTGAGCAATTTGATCCCAGAGGCCAACCCCTGGTAGTGGAGCGTCGATTGGTACGAACCGAGTCACTCGTTCAGGGTATCTGGCGGCGAAAGCATAGCCAACCATGTTGCCGATGTCGTGAGTTACGAAATCGGCACGCGGTACGCTGAGCGCATCCATCACGCTCGCTACATCACCGCTTTGCGTTCGCTTGTCGTAGCCTCCCGATGTCTTGGAGGAGAGGCCGAGTCCGCGTAGATCGGGCACAATAACAGTATGGTCTGTGGCGAGCGCAGCCGCCAGCGGTGCCCACATATCGCCGGTCGTCCCGAAACCGTGCAAAAGCACGACCGCCGAGCCTTGACCTCGGACTCGGGCGTGGATGGTTGCGCCATTTGTTTCAATCTCTCGGCCCTCGAAGGGGGCGGCAAAAAACATCAAATCGTCACCGCGGTCGTTGAGGCCCATTTTGTGCTCCAGCTTTGAAGTGTGGTGAAACAGGCCAGCCTCTTGCTATTACAGACCAACTGGTCTATAAATGTATACATGACAGCGCGTAGAAACGCAAATATAAAGACTGACCGGTCTACAAAGAAAAGTGTCGAGGGTCCAAAGCGTGGCCGGGGCAGACCGCGCGAGTTTGATCGCGAGCAGGGATTGGCGAAAGCGATGCGAATATTCTGGTCGCGCGGTTACGAGGCCACGTCCATGGCAGATTTACGTGCGGCGCTGCGAATTACCCAGGCAAGCCTGTATGCGGCGTTCAGAAGCAAGGAAGAGCTATTTCGCGAAGCCGTAGACCTTTACCTCCGAACCGCGGGGTTCGACACCACTCGTACTCTTGCGAACGATACCAGCGCTCGCGAGGCGATACATGCCATGCTTCAGGCTGCCGTCGACGCATTCACCGCGCCTGATGCGCCTGGAGGTTGTCTAATTATCCTCGGTGCGACCAATTGCTCGTTAGAAAACAAGGCGGTGCAGGATCATCTGTTATCCATACGTCGCCGGATAACGCAATCAGTCCTGGACCGTTTGAAACGAGGCCAGCTTGATGGAGATGTTTCAAAGACCGCACCCATTATTGCCTTGGCCGCATACTGCGCGACCGTTCTTTACGGCCTCGCGCTGCAATCAAGGGATGGCGCTTCGCGAACGACGCTCACGCAGGTCGTAGAGCTGGCCATGGCAAATTGGCAGGACGAAGTCGACAGGACAATCTAGTCGGGACGCGCAATCGAAGTTAAAGACGTTGAGCAGGAATGATATGAACTCGCGATCCACACACCAATTGTGAAGTGCCTGTCGCTGATCTTAAGGAAGCGCCGCCTGAGCGCGGACCTCGCTGCGATACGAAGTTCGAACTCGCACCCTGCTCGGGGAGCAATCTGAAGGGAACTACAACGGTTCCTTAGAACGTTGTACCTAATTGCGGATCCAGCGCCCCTGCTCTGGAGGCGGGTGTCCCGTATCCTCCTTATATATAATATATACATTGCCCCCGCAGAGCCCCCCGCTTCTCTGGCAGGCGCACTACGGCCCGACGAATCCAACCTATCGGTTAACATGCTACATCAACGAATTATCCACTTTTTGCCCCTGGTAAGGGCGAGGTCGGTGGTTCAAGTCGACCCAGGGCACACCATCAATATTCGTCAAACGAGCACAAAGGCTGTCGATTTGTTAGTCGGCAGAATTACTGGGGTAACTGCCACGAAAAAGGACGCAGCTTCGCCAGCCGCGCAAAATCCCGTCGGTTCGCCGTGACAATCGTAATTCCCTGGCGCCCTGCGCTCATCGCCAGCAACGCATCGTTCGTCAAACGTGCTTTTCCGATTTCCTCATAGTCATATTCGGAAGAAAAACGGGCAAGAACTTTTCCAGTCAGCGCCCAGTCGTTGAGGCTCGGCACGATGACTCGTTTAGCCTTAGTAAAATCCCGTTCCAAACGCTCCACAGTCCTAGTGTCACGCGGATTTACGCCCGCATACAATTCTTCCAACACCACGGAGCTCAGCCAAACGGGTGAACCAGCTGCAAGCTGCCGCAAGTTCAAGTTGCCCACCGCGCCTGTTCTCAAAGCAGTGATGTATATGGACGTATCGAAGAGCAGTGCACCCATACACTACTCCAGTGCCCCGTAGACATCCTTAATCTCAATCCCGCTCTTCACAAACCGCTCGTTCGCCTCGGTCACCAACTGGTTGCGTTCGTCCTCTGCAATCACGGCATCCAGCGCACGTTCAATCGTTTCCGTTTCCGTCTTCGCCTGCAAGGCTATTTGCGCCCGCCGGATTTTCACGTTGTCTAGCTGAAAGTGTTTGTGCGAAATCTTCCTCTTGGCACTTGGCATTTTTCCACCTCCCACCATTCTACCACTCCGTGAACATAAAACACACAATTATGAACATTCCTGAACACTCCCATCCCCCTGATAAGGGCGTGGTCGGTGGTTCAAGTCCACCCAGGCCCACCGATAGAGTCCAAATCAATTCGCTGAATCGTTCTGGCAATGCCGCCAATCGCGTAGCGGTGCGCGCTGCCATTCCTGCCACCTAAATCAAACTGCAGTACGGCTCGACAAGGACGTATCTACAAATATAGATCTCGCCATGAGCCATATCTGCCCAACGTGTCGCGCTTGTCTTCGCATCACCGCCGATGTAGCGTAGGCACTCCTCGGTGCTCCCGGTCTTGCGATACATCAGAGAGGCGGATCAGCCGCAGCAGAAAATCCTCAGCGCCGGGAATGAGGTCCCCGTGTACTGCTCACTACTGGCCATACTCGTTTTCGCGGCGAGCCTAGCCGCAACTCGGCTAACTGCTCAGGATGCTACATCCGCACTGGAATCGTATTTTTCCGGCAGGCAGGTACTCGTCAAGATCGATATGCCCGGCTCGCAAAAGGGCGTCGACCTCCGCTTCAACAAACCCTCTCCGATGGATTGGAAAGAATACGGCTCGCGCATCAAGCAGTTCGGCCCGGCCATTCAAAAGGGTGATACGGCGCGGATCACCTCGTTCGTCGTCAAGCGCGACATCATCGAACTGCAATTGGACTGCGGCGGCTTCGGCACCTTCGGCGATGACTCCAACACCACCGTCACTCCCAAAACCATCGACAAAAGTGACTACGAGAAGGAATTGGAAAGGCAGATCGCCAACAGTACTGACGACGACCAACGGCGCAGGTTGCAGCGCGACCTGGACCGGGAGCGCTCTCGTCGCGAACGGCAAAACGCGGCATATCGGCGCGATGCGCAAATCGCCAGCCAGATGAAAGCTCAGCAAGTCTCCGGTAATCGGCTGCGCGGCGGCTCGCGTTTTAATCTGCGATGGTCCGGCTCGATTCCGCGGACGAACTCACTCCCGCAGCGATCATGCAGCTGCTTGCCGACTATCTCGAGTTCACTCCAGCGCGGGCGAACGTAGAAAACATTAGCGCTGAAGCCGACGCCGCTCCGCCGCCGTCCGGCGCGCCAGATGAACCGGGCTCGCCGACCGCTCAGCTAAAACGTGGCATGAGCTTCGCTGACGTCAACACGCTGCTGGGCGCGGGCAAGCAACTTTCCGAGTCCGTGGGCGACCAGGGCCTGAAGACCAGTGTCTACCGATATCTCACCGCCGATCGCCAGGCCGATGTAACTTTCGTTGATGGCATGGTGGTGCGCTTCTCGATCAGTTCGAAGTAGCGGCACGGGAGGCGAGACAGGCGGAGTGCGCCGAAACACTTTCGTCCCACGCATTGAATTTATCCTGAGTTTAGATTGGCAAGGTTATCTTCGTTCCTTCGCGGTTCACGTCTTCCTGGAGATTCTGATGAGAAAATACGTCGCTGTTGGCTTCGCTCTGGGCCTGTGCTGTTCGATTGCTCCGCTGCTGTACGCGCAGCAGACGCAATCGGAGTCTGATGTGATTCGGCCCATGGTATTGACGGAGGCGATTCCGCTGGAAGGCGTGAAAGGCCGCTTCGATCATTTCGCCACCAGCGGGAAATTATTATTTGTCTCCGCGCTCGGCAATAACACGGTAGAAGTGATTGGCATCAGTTCGCGAACGCTGGAGCATACCATTACCGGCGTGCCGAATCCGCAAGGAGTGGCGTACGCGCCCGACGTCAACAAACTTTTCGTGGCGAGCAGCAAGGGCAAGTTATACATCTACGATGGCACTTCGTTCGACCTGATAACCTCCATCGACTTTCACGGTGACGTGGACAATTTGCGCTACGACGCCGTGAAGAAGCGCGTTTATGTCGGCTATGGCGACGAAGAAGAAGCTGCCATTGGCACCGTCGACGCCACCACCAACAAGCGCCTCGACGAACAATACAAAACCGGTGCGCATCCCGAGTCCTTCCAGCTTGAAACTTCGGGCCCGCACATTTATGTGAACTTGCCAGATCTGAAGCAGATCGCGGTGATCGATCGCACCAACGGCAATATCGCGCGTTGGCCGCTCAGCATCGAACACAATTTTCCGATGGCGCTCAACGAGGAAGATCATCGCCTGTTTGTAGCCACGCATGAACCCGCACGCATGGCTGTGTTTGATACCAATACCGGCAAGATGATCGCTGCCCTGCCAAGCGTGCAGGATGCCGATGATTTGTACTTCGATGCCTCGCGCAAGCGTATCTATATGGCCGGTGGTGAGGGATTCATCTACGTGTTCCAGCAAAAAGACGCGGACCACTATGAACTTTTGACTAAGATTGCTACGTCGCTAGGCGCGCGCACCGCGGGATACTTCGGTAAAGGCAAAAAGGGCTTCGACCGCTTTTTCTTAGCTGTTCCGGCGCGAGCCGATCACGGCGCCGAAATTTGGATCTACACGGTTCAGGATTAATTCTCAGCTAGTCACGGAAGCGCAATAAACAAATCCAGCCTCATTCCATTCGCCACGCCGAGCGTTCCGGCCAGTGCCGCATTGCCTCGGTCGCCCACGCGGTCGTCTTGTCGGCGTGACACTGCGTGCAAGGATTGGGAATTTTATATTTGTCCGTCATGGCCGGGTAAATAAATGCGAAGGTGTGCGCTCGCACCTTCACGTCCGCGATGGTCGTCTCAATTTTCGGCATATGGCAGGCCACGCACTCGCTGCCCGTCGACCCTATTTTGTGGTGCGTGTGTTCTTCTAACGTGGCCGTGCGCGGACCGTTCAACGACATCGGACCGTGGCAATCCAGGCAAAGCTGGTTCACCGGCTTGCGCAGTTGCGCATTATTTTCCGTGCCGTGTACGTCGTGGCAACTGAAACAGGTGATTCCGTGGCGATACATAACGCTCTGCACGAAATCGTTACCTTGCATGCGGTTTTTATGCGCGGTGCCGTCGGGATAATGCGTGAACGTCGCCTCGCCGAGTTTGTGCTCTTCCAATTGCCAGTGATCCTGCAAATTTAATCCCACGCGATAGCCCACCGGCCAGTCGTAATATTTTCCTTCCATCGGATTCGTCGGCGGTCGGCCTTGCGAATGGCAGCTGATGCAGGTGTCGTTCGCGCGCACGTAATCCATCTTGGCGGGATTCAGAACATTGTCGCGCGTAGGATGCGCCACGTGTTCGCTGCCCGGGCCATGGCAACGCTCGCATCCCACGTTCCACTCGGCAACCTGTTTGGTGCGAATGTTGTAATCGACGGAGTGGCAGCCGTCGCAGGTCGGCCCCGTAGGCCGCTGGAAATTGTCCGGCGGATAGAACGGTTCCCACCAGTCGGTTCCCTTCGCCACGAAATAAGGACGCCACACTTTGGCGGTGACGTCCCATTGTGCCGGCTCAGGATAGTAGTCATCGCCAATCTTGGTGAAGTAGCGCTGCTTCCAGATACTTCCGTA
>DASXLU010000492.1:0-5412 GCA_036496065.1 Candidatus Acidiferrum sp. | reverse complement strand
TCACCGCATAACTTTTCCACGCTTCGTTTACGTGGCTGGCCTGCTGCACTGACCCGTCTGCCTCGCGTATCCAAAGTTCGCGTGGCGAAGTGGTCGCCTCACCGATGAATGCAGCTGCTCCGGTGGACGCCACCGAGAATTGCTCCGCGTTCACCGGCAATTCACCAATCTCTTTCCGCTCGCCCTCCGAGCTGTAGCTGGTGAATCGAGTCTTGAAGCCCTCGGCGTACGTCACCAATAGCGAGCCACCCTTCAGCCACTTGTAGTCCACGATCATGCGGTCTAGGCTTGCACCTGTAAGATTCCGGGGCGCTCCTCCACTCGACGGCAACAACATTAAGTCGTGCGGCTGCGGGCCATCTTCTCGGCATCCCTGGTAACTCACCAGAGCTCCACTCGGCGATATTTGCAGCTCCGCAAAAGGACCATGCGGCGCGGCGAGTTCTTTCATAGCGCCCGCTTTCACGCTCACGGCATAAATCCGATGCGTGTTCTGGTCCGAGGCCGGTCGATCGGTTGCGCTCATAACGATGGCTTGTCCATCCGGCATCCAAACCAGTTCGCTGACCATCCAGTTCGGCTTCGTGAGCGCGCGTTCTTCCTTGCTTTTCAAATCGATCACCCGCAAGCGGGGCTGCTTATCTTCCTTATCGACGACGTGCGCATCATCTTTGTCCTTTTCTTTCTTTTCGTCTTCGTCGGTCTTGGGATCGGGCGAAATGAACGCAATGCTCTGGCCGTCTGGCGACCACGCGAATACGCTTACGCTCGCTTTCGCCTTGGTGAGCGCAACACCCTCGCCGCCTTCCATTCGCAATATGTACAGTTGCTGGTATTCGCCGCCGCGGTTCGAAAGAAATGCCAGCTTCTGCCCGTCTGGCGACCAGCGCGGCACGCTGTCCGATTTATCCGAGTAGGTAAGTTGTCGCGCTGATTTTGTTTTGCCGTCGTACAGCCAGATATGCAGCGTCCTCTTATCGTTCTTGAATGGGTCGCTCACCACGAACGCCACTCGCGTTCCATCGGGCGAAAACTGCGGATCCTGCACTTGCCGCAATTCCAGAAACGCTTCTGGAGTCAGCGCTTTCTTCTCCGTCGTTTTTTCGCCGCTCGCAGCGGATTCCTGCGCGCGCCCAGCGCCGCCCAGCGCCAGCATTGCGATACATCCAATTCCAAGCGCCAATTGCCGCATTTGCGAGTCTCCTCAGTATGGAATGCTGACTTGCGATTTCGGACCTCTCGGACTTTATTCGCCCAACGCAAAGCCTGTCAATCGCCGCCCCATTTCCAAGGCGAAAAACCGAACTTTGGGTATACGATAGCTGCGCTATTCCCGGAGGAAGCTCATGGCTAAGAAGAAAGACAAGCTGACGGAAGCAGGGGTAAAAGTAGGCACCGCGCTCGGCAAAGCCAATCGCAAAGCCCACAAGATCGTGGCGGCGGGAGCCATCGCCAAAGAAGAATTGCTGGCACTCAGCAAGCAGGTGGATGAACTCAAGCGCCAACTGGCCAAAACTACCGAGCGCCTGAAAAAAGCAATCAGCTAAAGAATTCGCTTCAACGCGGCGCTTTCTTCAACAGAAAGATCATCTCTGTTGCGCTGTTATCGAGCGGGGTGCTGGCAAACGAACCGTACTCATTCACCACGTCCAATCTCGCCAGCAGGAACAGGGCACGGAGATGGGGATAGCTGTAGTAGCCCAGCATCATCGGCGTGTTTTCTTCCAGCACAATTCGGTCCCCTTCATAGGTCCGCACAATAAACGTGAAGCAGAACGTCTGCTGAATTTTGTCGACGGAATCCTTGCGAAAATATCTCCGCACCACGCGGTTCGGATTTGAGGGATCAGGCCACTCAAATTCCAGTTTCTCCTCGCCCATTCCGCTATTCATCAGCTCAAACTTTGGAAAGAACACGTCGAAGGCCAAGATCCCGGTCTCCGCAAGATGAAACGCCGCCGTGCTGAGCGCGCTGACCTGATCCGTCACCGTATACATGTGCTGCATCGGGCGGAAGGGAATGATGGCCAGCGGATATTTGCGTTCCAGGCGGAAAGAGCGCATGTCGCCCTCGTGGAGCTGAACCCTGCTGGCAACTTTCGGCGGCTCCTCTTTCAGGTGTGCGCGCAAAATACGCAGCATTGCCGGAGAATTGTCCACTCCGTGAATCTCGATGCCTTCTCGCGCGATGGGCAGCAGTACGCGCCCGGTCCCGCAGGCGATTTCCAGCACCGGACCGCCCATGCCTTTCGCCAATTCCACGTAAAACGGCACGTCGACCAGTTCCTTCTTGGCGGCATACGCGCCGTCGTAATACTTGGCCATAACCTCGTAGGTGTCTGTGTCCTGTGCCATCGCTGAGTCGCCGCGGCTTTCTTTATTATTGTTGGGTAAGCCTAATTAAGATTACCCGTGGAGCGACGCGACCGCACCCAGGAATTTTCTGGAACGCGAGCCGCACGCGGCGTTGCGAGCCTCGGGAAGGGTCAGCTACAATCATACGTTTGCAGACCAACGGAGAGACCTGACTGACGCATGCCGCACGACATTCAACTGCACAACACCCTCTCCGGCAAAGTTGAACCATTCATTCCCCAAAAACCCGGCGAAGTCGGCATGTACACCTGCGGCCCCACGGTCTACGACTACGCGCACATCGGCAATTTCCGCACCTTTGTCTTCCAGGATGTTCTGCGGCGCTTCTTGTTGCTTCGCGGATTCAAGCTTACCCACGTAATGAATCTCACCGACGTGGACGACCGCATCATCGCCAATGCCGCGGCTGCTGGCGTCGACATTCGCGCCTACACTGAAAAATACATCCAGGCGTTCTTTGCGGATTGTCGGACGCTCAGCGTCGAGTCTCCCGAGCACTGGATTCGTGCCACCGACCACATCGACGACATGGTCGCGCTCATCCAGAAGCTGCAAAAGAACACCTACACCTATCCCAGCGAAGGCTCCATCTACTATCGCATCACCAAGTTCAAGGATTACGGCAAGCTTTCCAAAGTCGATCTGAGCGGCATCCAAGCAGGCGCGCGCGTTGACAATGATCGCTATGAGAAAGAAAGCGCCCGCGATTTCGCGTTGTGGAAAGCGCCCAAGCCCGGCGAGCACTTCTGGGAAACGCCCATCGGCACGGGCCGTCCGGGATGGCACATCGAGTGTTCCGCGATGGCCATGAAGTATCTCGGCGACACCCTCGACATCCACACCGGTGGCATCGATCTGGCGTTCCCGCACCATGAAAACGAAATTGCGCAAAGCGAGGCCGCCACCGGAAAGCCATTCGTGCACTACTGGCTGCACGCCGAGCATCTGCTGGTCGAAGGCGAGAAGATGTCCAAGTCGCTCGGCAACTTTTTCACGTTGCGCGACCTGTTCAATAAGGGCTACAAGCCGTCGGCGCTGCGTTTCGCGCTGGCCAGCGTGCCATATCGCCGCCAATTAAATTTCACTTTCGATGGTTTGCAGCAAGCCACCAGTTCCGTGGAACGCCTGCGCAATTTTGCCGCCCGCCTGAAGCAGGAAAAGTTTCCAGCAGGGAATCAGCCGGGCATGGCGGAACGCACCAGGAAGGCTGCCGATGACTTTGACGCCGGGCTATCCGACGACCTGAACACCGCGCAAGCCCTCGCAGCAATGTTTGATTTCGTGCGCGAAGTAAATATCGCCATGGACAAAGGTGAATTCCGGCAGGGCGATGTTGCTGCGGCGCAGCAGTTCCTGGCCGACTTCGATCGCGTTTTCGCCGTTATTCAGGACGACGATGCCGAAAAGCTGAAGGCCATCGGTTTTGAGACCGCTGCCAGCGGCCCCAGCGACGCCGATATCGACAAAATGGTCGCTGACCGCCAGGTCGCCCGTCAGCGCCGCGACTTTCCCGCCTCCGATCGTATCCGTAAAGAACTCGCGGATCGTGGTATAATCCTTGAAGACACGAAGGACGGCAGCGTCCGTTGGAAACGCAAATGAACTACTTCCACATCCTCAAACATGACCGCGCTGTAGTCGGTCTTCGTGTGCCTCGCAAGTTCCGACCGGCGGTCCTCCGCCCAAACTTATATAGCGTCGACTAACTACCGTTGTACCCGCAGGTTGAGTTGGACTCCCCTCCCGCCTAATCTGCCCGCTCTCCGCGCAGTGTCTTATCCACGCTAACCTTTCGCTCAAAAAGATTCTGGAGGAATCATGATTACAGCCACGGAAACCAAACTGCCCCGCATCACCACCGCCCTGCCCGGGCCCAAAGCACAGGAAGTGATAGCCTACGACGCCAAGTACATTTCGCCGTCGTTGTCTCGCGATTATCCGCTCGTAGCCAATCGCGGCTATGGCGCCATCGTCGAAGATCCGGATGGAAACGCGTTTCTGGACTTCTGCGCGGGCATCGCGGTCTGCTCCACCGGACACTGCCACCCGAAAGTCGTGGAAGCGATCCAGAAGCAGGCGGCTAAGCTGATTCATATCGCCGGCACGGATTTCTATCATCACCACATGCCCATGCTCGCGGAACGCCTTGTCGCCACCATGCCGAAGTCGCACAACTGGAAAGTGTTCTTCGGCAATTCCGGCACGGAAGCGGTGGAAGGCGCCATCAAGCTAGCCCGCTATGCCACCAAGCGCGATAAGTTGATCGCCTTTTACGGCTGCTTCCACGGCCGCACTATGGGCTCGCTCTCGCTCACCGCGTCCAAGAACACGCAGCGCAAAAACTTCGGCACGCTCCTCGGCGGCGTCGAGCACATTCCCTACCCATATGCCTATCGCTGCGCTCAGGGCCATACCAACGAAACCTGTGGCGCGGAAATCATCGAACTGCTCGAGCAGCAAATCTTCAAGCGCCTGTTCGCGCCGGAAGAAGTGGCTGCCATCATCGTGGAACCCATTCAGGGCGAAGGCGGCTTCATTCCTGCTCCGCTCTTTTTCCTGCAGGAGCTTCAGAAGGTCTGCAACAAGCACGGCATCATGCTGATCCTCGATGAAGTGCAATCAGGCGTAGGCCGCACAGGCAAAATGTGGGCCTACGATCATGCCGGCATCACTCCGGACATCGTTCTGACGGCCAAGGGAATTGCCAGCGGCATGCCCATCAGCGCCTTCATCGCGAAAGAAAGCGTGATGCAGTGGAAGCCTGGCTCGCACGGCACCACCTACGGCGGAAATCCGGTGTGCGTCGCCTCCGCGATGGCCACCTTGGACCTGGTCCAGGGCGGCTTGATGGCCAACGCCGAAAAGATGGGCAACTATATCTTCGGCAAAATCAGTGATTGGCCCAAACGCTTCAAAATCGTTGGCGATGTTCGCGGCAAGGGTCTGATGATCGGCGTGGAAATCGTTCGCGACCAGCGCACCAAAGAACGCGCACACGATTTGCGCGATCAGGTCATCACCGGCGCATTCCGCCGA
>DASXLU010000491.1:0-3313 GCA_036496065.1 Candidatus Acidiferrum sp. | reverse complement strand
CTGTCGATATACTCAACATCGGCAAGGTTGAGCAGTATTTTCCTGCGTCCTTCCATTAGCTGGTCGCAAACCACTGCGCGAAGTAGTGCGCTTTCTTCGCCTACGACAATGCTCCCTGCGATCCCCACTATAGTGACATTTCCTACTTGGCGAGTGCTTGTGCTCATGCGCATAGTCAGCCTCCAAACGAGAACGTAGGCCTTATCCGCTGAGCGGAGTGTACTGCTCCTGTACCCTGTATTTAAAGGTTTGAATGTGGGGCAACAGCCACGTGGCACGGATTCAATTCGGTCCCTGACCACCAGATGAACGCCCTAACATCTCTTCTGCTCGGGCCTTTGCTTTGTGGGTCGCGGTTTTAGTTTACCCTGAGCTTCGAAGGGCTCCGACATTAGATCCCCACCCCAATAAATTCTCATTCACCGGCGATTTCAACCAAAAACATGGGGGTAGGGGTGCCCTAGAGCTCTTACGGTGCGCGACTCTGTGGCTCCACAAGTCACGAAGCACCGCTCACGAGTCACGAGTCTCAATGCAATTCCACAGTGCTGCGATATTCTCCCTGGTGTAAAGTCCAATTCCTCGGCCCGGGAGGTCGACCATTCTTCGCCGTGTCTCCATCGCAGTTGCTTCCCTCGCGTTGCTGTTCTTGCTGCCCGCGTGCCTGCACGCCGCCAATCTGAAGGGCGTGCTGTTTTCCGAAGTGGCCGGCCAGCGTGTTGCACACGCTACGCTTCATCTCTGCGACGAAGGCGGAAACATCGTCCAGGACGCCGTCTCTTCCGACTCCGGCGAATTTGCCTTCATGGGCGTTCGCCCAGGCGCCTACATTCTGCGTATCAACGCGAATGGCTTCGATCCCACGGATGTTCATGTCGAACTGAACTTTTCTTCGGAGCGTGGAATCTCCGTTTATCTCAAGCCTTCCAAATCTTCGTCGAAAGCGCCGCCCGAGCAACCAGTGATTTCGTCGCACGAACTTTCCATCACGGAAGCGGCTCGAAAACTCTTCGAGTCCGGTACCAAAAAGCTCTACGTGGATAAGAATCCTCAAGGTGCGATCGCCGACTTTCAATCGGCCGTCGATAAGGCTCCCACGTACTACGAGGCCTATTATCAATTGGGAATGGCCTACCTGGCGTTACGCAACACCGCCGAGGCCGAAAAAAGCCTGCAGAAATCCGTGGATCTAAGCCAGCAACGGTTTGCTGACGCAGATCTCGCGCTCGCGGTTTTGTGGCTCGGCCGGCATGACACGACTCGCGGCGAACCGCTGTTACGCCGCGCGATCGAGTTGAATCCGCAATCCTGGTCCGCCTTTTTCGAGTTGGGCAAGTTGGAAATGTATCGCGGAAATCTCCCGCAGGCGCTTGAGGCCGCCCAGAAGTCGCAGACATTAGCACCAGATCAGCCGCTCGTTTACAGGCTGCTCTCGCTCATCCATCTGAAGCAACAGAATTTCGTCGCCGCCATCGCCGACTTGGACGCGTACCTTCGCCTCGATCCCGATAGTCCCGAAGGAACTCGCGCCAAGCAACTGCGCCGCGAAACGGAAGCGCGCCTAAACGACAGAATTCATCCCGCCGCCCCCGCGAACACCTCAAATTAGGTTGGCTTTTTTGCCTCTGAATAGAGGCGCATAGGAGCAGGCAAAAGCGGCCCGCACTCGTGCCGTTTCACGAATCACAAGTCACCAGTCACGAGTCACAAATCACGAATCACGCTAGTTCGACGCTTGGCTCGTCGGCTTTCCCGGCAGGTCCACCGCGTCATACACGAATCGCATCGTTACCGGATAATTTCCGTGCCCCGTGTTGATCTTGACGGACTCCCAGAGTTGCAGCCCGTCGGAAGACAATTCGTACTCGCGCGTCAGTTTCTGCCCGCGCGGCCCCTTTTCGTCCGTCACCAGGCGCAATCCTTCCCACTTGGCGGAAATTTCTTCGCTGCTGTTGTCTTTCGATTTTTGCAATTTGCGTCCATCGGTATAGAAAATTTTCTTACGATTCTGGTCGTCGGTCAGATCCACTTCCGGATCGCGCGAAGTCTTCTGCGACAGATTCATCTGCAGCGGAGGATTTATCTTTTCCTCCAAACCTTCAGTGTCTGCACCGTGCGAACCGCCGCCCATGCCCGGCCCGCCCATGCCGCCGCCGGGGAATCCAATGTGCGGACCGCCGCCCATGCCGCCGCGATTCCCGCCGTTGCTGCCGCTGTTCTCGCGCGCCTGCTGCAACTTGTCGCGCGGATTGTCGCTTTCCTGCGCGTTCCACTTCCAAGCGCCCAGAATATCGTTGCGCGGCTTGGCTTCCGGCTTCTTTGCCGCTGCCGGGGGTGGCGCGCTCTCCACCGGAACAGCATTCGGCGAAGGCTGAATCGGCCCCGGGGGAGCCTGCGCATTACATACGCCGAAGCCCGCCAGCCACAGTCCGCCAACGATCAGCACTTTTTCGATTTTCATGGTGTTTGCCTTCCTGCCGAATCCGAAAATTTCCTGCCAGGACTTCCCGATACGCCTTCCCATGCCATTGACCAAAGGTTCCCGCTCGTCGCCCGCTCGCTCGCCATCAACCCTAAGATTCATCCACACAAGGAAAAGGCTGCTCCCGCCTTCGCCAGCTTATTCCAGCCAGTGCGCCAGGTCTCGCGCCTTCTCCAGAACCCGCAATGCTCCCAATTCCCGGAATTTCTTCGAGCGCGATTTGTAGTCATACGCATCTTTCGGCAAAATGGCCATGAACTGCACGCCCGCCGCTCCCGCCGCCAGCGCGTCGTCAATGTTGTCGCCCAAATATAAGGCTTTGGCCGCATCTCTGCCGTTCAGAATTAGCTGCAGTCCTTCCGGATGCGGTTTCTTCTTCGCATCATCCATCGTGATTACCTTGCGGAAGCATTTCGTCGCCGGCCATTTGTCGAAGCTATACGCAAACTCTTGCCGCGTTCTGCCGGTAAACAGGTTCAGCTCGCGCTCCGACGCCCACTTCTGGATCAACTTCGGCGTCACCAGCAGTTTTTCGCGCGCCACATTTCCGGGCTTGCCGTCGCTTCCCCAGTAAAACGGCTGAAACGCGATTCGCGCCTGATCGTATGTGGTCGGCACACCGCGAGCCGTCGCCCAGCGCGACACCATTTGCCAGTCATCGTTATTTCCGGCCTGCTCTTTCCACTTATAGAATTCTGCCCACGTCGCTTTCTTTCCCGTCAATTTCTCGACGGTTTGCAGCCCCGATCGCCAATAAGTCTCTTTTACGTCCACCAGGACGCCATCAACATCAAAAATCAGTATTTCCGGGTTGACCTTTTCCCCTGCCGC
>DASXLU010000490.1:0-6951 GCA_036496065.1 Candidatus Acidiferrum sp. | reverse complement strand
AGTGCGGGCCAAAGTTTGCCAGCAGTAAAGCAGTACATACTGGAGTTGATTTCGTTGATTTCCTTTTGCTCTTCGGCGAGGTGGGACTCTTCGACTATTCCGGATACCGTGTCTCCGGATTTCCGCACAACCCGGCCATATCCCGAGGGATCGGCCAGAATTGCCGTCAAGATCGTAGCGGCGGCTTGGGCACCTTTGTGCTTCTTGATTAGTGCATTAAGCGTCAGCGTGCGAATGAGAGGAGCGTCTCCGGGCAACACAACAATGTATTTCGCATTTCCAATCGCGCGCTTGGCGACCAGTAGCGCGTGGCCCGTGCCGTTTTGCGGCTGCTGTAAAACGGTTTCTACATCGAGCGGATCTACAACCGCGGCAACTTTTTCCGCTTGATGCCCGATTACCGCAACGATTTTCTTCACGCCGAGAGGAGTGCAGGCACGCACGACGTGTTCGACCAAAGAGCGCCCACCGGCGCAATGCAGGACCTTGGCGAGACCTGATTTCAGGCGTGTGCCCTTACCCGCGGCGAGTATGACGACAGCAACATCCTTATTCTTCATAGACTCAGCATTGTGCTGTGCCCAGACAGTTTTGACAATGATGTCCTCTCTCGCAGTCGCTCAAACGCGCACCGGAGGTGCCAACTCGGAAGCGGTCCCCTACCTCGCTACCCAGGGATTAGGAGATCAGTCTGCGGCGGGAGCCGAAGCGGTTTCGCGCAACTCGGCGTGTGCTTCGGCTTTCTCGTGTTCTTGGGTTGTAATCACCCAGGAGGAAGGATCGGACAGCAATCGACTGACGAGCTGCGTGTGCAACGAGTGGCCCGCCTTACGCGCTTCCACTCGCCCAAGAAGCGGTAGACCCACCAGCGCAAGGTCGCCAATCAAGTCGAGCGCCTTGTGCCTGCCGAATTCGTCGGGGAATCGCAGCGGACCGTTCATGACGCCATCCTTCGTCAACACGATGGCATTCTCCAGAGTTCCGCCGCGAATCAAGCCCATGGCTCGCAGCGGCTCAACATCGCTCTCAAAGCAGAAAGTCCGCGCACGCGACAGCACGCTGCGGAACGACTCAGCGTTCACCACCATTTCGACTTCCTGCTGGCCCACCTGGGGATGAGGGAAATCGACGTAACAGCACACGCGAAATTCGTCTGCAGGATAAATCCCGATGCGCCGGCCATCCTCAACCACCTCGACCGGCTTAATCACTCTCAGGTAGCGTCGCCTGCGACGTAGCTTGCGGATGCCGGCCTCGTCGATGAGCTGCATAAACGGCTCGGCCGAGCCATCCAAAATCGGTATTTCGATGGCGTCAATGTCGATATAGATGTTGTCGATGCCACAAGAATAGATCGCGGCCAGCAAGTGTTCCGTCGTTGAAAGCAGCACGCCTTTCTTCATCAAGCTGGTCGCGTAGCTGACGCGAGCGACATTGTGCCCTTGCGCTTCAATGGGAAACTGATCCAAGTCCGTGCGACGGAAAACTATTCCCGTGTCCGGCGGCGCCGGCACAAGACATACTTTGCCGTGCACACCTGTGTGCAGGCCGACGCCACGCGTTTCAACGGTGCGCTGGATTGTTGTCTGGAACATACGCTTTCAAAAGTATACCAGATGTCGCGACGTAAAGTGGCTCTTTGTGCCTTACTTTCAATTAGTTAGCCTAGATGGGTAAGGGAAATAAATTTCCGTTGTGTCATTAACGCAACAAAACTAGCCCTTCGCGTGGCTTATTGTCTTTTTTCGCTCGCTTGATGACTATCCAACTTCCGCGCCCTCCGTCCCATCTGAATGGTATACTCAGAATTTGTACCCTGAGCAGGACGGTGCCGGATGAATCGTTTCACACGCTACGCGATAATCGCCGCTTCGGTGGCCATCATTTCCTGGGTTGCCTTCGGCAAAGTACTCGGCCGAACGGCAAACGACAAAGCGTACAAGTCGCTGGTTGTGTATAGCGAAGTGCTGCAAAAAATTCAGCAGGATTACGTCGACGAACCGAACATGCACCTGGTAACCGCCGGTTCCCTGCACGGCCTCCTCGAGTCGCTGGACTCCGAATCCAGCTATCTGACTCCCCGCGAATACACCGAGTTCAAAGAGAAAAGCGGCAACCCTGGTACGGGCGAGAGCGGCCTGAACCTGAGCAAGCGATTTGGCTACGTAATCGCTACCTCGGTGCTGCCGGAGAGTCCCGCCGAAAAAGCCGGCTTGCATAGCGGAGACATTTTGGAAGCAATCGCCGGTTTCACCACGCGCGAAATGTCCGTCGGGCAGGCAAAAAATCTGTTGGCCGGACAGCCGGGCACCGCTGTGAAAGTAGGAGTGATTCGCCGCGGCAAAACGCAGCCTGAGGATGTAGATATCGTCCGGCAGAAACTTGCTACACCAAAGTTGATTGCGCAACGGGTTGACAACGATACGCTGGCGCTGCGTTTCCCAAGTCTTGATCAGGGGCGCGCGGAAGAAGTGCGCACGAAGTTGCTGGAAGCGCAGAAGCAGGGCGTTTCGCGAATTGTCCTGGATGTTCGCGATTGCGGACGCGGCCCCGTGTCTGAAGGCATCGCCGTCGCCAAGCTGTTCATACCTTCTGGAACCCTCGCCAAACTCAAGGGCCAAACGGTACCGGAACAGGTTTTCGAGGCTGACAGCAGCAAAGTGGTGTGGAAGGGTCCCGTGGCGATCCTGATGGACGGCACCTCTACTGGCGCTGCCGAAGTGCTCGCTGGCGCCTTTGCCAATACGCATCGCGGCGACCTCGTGGGAGACCGCACGTTCGGACTGGCGTCGGAACAGAAAATGATTCCGTTGGATGACGGCGCTGCGCTGATCCTCACCGTGGCGAACTACTACAATGCCAGCGGCAAATCGATCATCGAAGAAGGCGTGGCTCCCACGGAAGTAGTGCACGCCGGCATAAACCCCAACGACGAGTCGGATGATGGCGAAGAGGCCGCGCCAGCGACGGGCCCGCAAAAAGAACCCGCTGCTGGACCTCGGCCGCTTTCACCGGACGATCCGGTCCTGCACCGCGCGATTGATCTGCTGAAGAATCCCTCGGCGGCGAAAAAGGCCGCTTAGTTCATCGTGACATTTTACGGATGGAAGCTGAGGCGAATTATCCGCCTCGAGTTGTTCCTGTGTCTCGCTGCTTTGGCGTTTTCACTTGTGGGCTGCGATAAGTTAGGCGCGCTGCTTCACCGGCGCACAAAAGTCGCTTCCCATCCCGCTGAACGCCCCGCACCCCGGCCGGCGCGACCTTCGCCTTCCGGCACTGCCCGGCTCGCCGTCATTCTCGATGATTTGGGAAACGACCGTTCAGCAGCAGCCGCTGTTTTGGCCTTGCCTTACCCCCTGACCATTTCCGTTTTGCCCTATCACCCGTATTCCGCGGAGATTGCGCAGGAAGCCTACCAGCGCGGGTTTGAAGTGATGCTCCACTTGCCGATGCAAGCGCAAGGTGGCGAGAAGGCCGAATCCGAAGAGCTTCGTCCCGGCATGCCCGCACAGGAAATTTCCGCGGAGCTCAACGGCATGCTGCAGTCTGTTCCCCATGTGGTCGGCGTCAACAATCACCAGGGATCGCTTGCCACCGCCAATGTTGCGCTGATGGGAGAATTGATGCCGCTTCTGCGAAATCGCCATCTCTTTTTTATCGATAGCCGCACGACCGCCGCGACAGTCGCGTTCGATGCTGCGGAAAAAGATAAAGTGCGCTGCGCTTTCCGCAACGTGCCATTTCTCGACGACGTGCAGGACGTTGCGGCGATTCGCAAGCAACTGGAATTGGCGATTCATAGCGCAAAAGAAAAAGGCGAGGCCGTCGCTATCGGACATTCTCACCCGGAAACATTGCAAGCGCTACGTGAAGTTTTGCCGCAGGCTCAGGCGCAAGGCGTCCAACTTGTGTTCGCTTCCGATCTGGTCCACTGATTCCAAGCCACCTTGCCGGCGCTCTCATGCGGCCTCTTGCTCGTCGTTTTCCTTTGCTGGGAACAACCACATCACGACTAGGAATTGCATCCCCATCGTCACAAACGAAAACACGCTGCCCTCGGGACCCACGCTGCCGCCTGTTAGCCATGTCGGCCCGTGCAGCACCGCGTTCGACAAATGCCCTCGCAGCATCTCGCCGCTGTCCGGCACAGAGTAGAGAAACGACTCACCCCAGTCGAAACTCGTGTGCAGGCCCACTGCGTACCACAGATTTCCTGTGCGCTTTAGCGTGAGCGCGAACAGCAACCCGATCGTTGCCACGCTCGCAGCGCCCACCCAGGTCTCACCTTTATTCGTCAGGTGGATCAAACCGAATCCCAGCGACAACGCCACGGCCACTGGCCAGAAGCCAAACATCTGGGCCAATGCAAATTGCAGATAGCCGCGAAACAAGAACTCTTCGTACAGGCCGACGCATACGAATAGAAGCAAGTGAATGAGCCCCCATCGCACCAGGTCGCCGCCGTGTAACGCCAGGCTGCCAAAGGTATACCCGCCGAACACAGTGATGGATCCCATCAGCACGGCGATTTCCGCGAATCCAAACGCCGCGCCTAACCAGAAATTCTTCACAAAAGTCCATTGCGCTGGCAAACCGTATTCCCCGAACCGGCGATGCTCCAGCCGCGCAAAAACCGCCGCCATTCCGAATACAATTGCCAGATTGATGGATTCCAGAATCAGCAAATCAACAGGGTCTGTTACGTGCAACGAGCCCTTCACACGAACTATCAGTTCCGCAACCAGGGAGGGACCGAACACAAACGCAACAATGATGAAAATCAAAAGCTGGGCCACCAATTGGCCCTTGGGTGTGTTCCTGACGATTTGGCCTTCCGGAACAGGCAGAGGGCTCGGAAGCGATTTGCCTTCGCCAACAGTCTCGACCTCAACCGGTTTGTTCGAATCCTGATCCACAGTCAATTTCCATCTCCGCTTCTTAGAATATGTGATTCGAACGGACCGCTCACCTGGGACAACTAAATATCTAGCGGTGAGTCAACCAATTCCACTGCACGAGCAAAGATAGCATGGGCCGTGCTATAACCAGTTCATTGACGTAAACCAGTTATAGAGCAACCGTCCCTATGTCGAACTCGACCTCAATTGCCAGCCCGCGCTTGGTTGCCGGAAGGCTGGCTCTCGACTTCGCAAATACACTTCCCGCCACGCATGACCTCTCGTGGGATGAATTCGTCACGTTTCTAGCCATGGCCCGGTTAGTTACCGAAGATCGTGCCGCGCGTCTTCGGTCGCTCCAGCAAAACGAACCTCAGGCCGTGGACACCGTGTTGTTGCGCATCTTGCGCTTTCGCGAGTCGCTCCGCGCCATCTTCTCGGCGATCGTTCAGCGTAAACCCTTTCCCAAAGTGTGGGTGGAACCCGTGAACGAAATCCTGCGCATCACCGAAGGGCATGATGAGCTCGTTCGCGAAGGCGAGATCTGGCGCCTGCAATTTACGGCTCGCGAAAGCGGACTCGAATGGCTGCTTGCGGCGATCGCTCGATCTGCCGCTGATCTGCTCGTGGAAGGAGCGGACGCGCCCATTCGACGCTGTGCCAATCCATCGTGCCGGCTCTTTTTCTATGATCATTCACGCACGCACCGGCGTCGCTGGTGTTCGATGGCTCGCTGCGGAAATCGCCACAAAGTGGCAAGCTTCATGAAGCGGCATAGCGGGCATCCTAAACGCGACTGACAAGGGTCTAGGCCTCTTGAGTTTCAGACTCGGACTCCTTTGACGACATTGGGGCCGGCGCTTCCGCCCAAGCCGAATGCCTCGAACTGGTTGTTGCCTGATTCGTGCCTTCTTTCACATCCCAATTGAGAGACGCCTCGGCTCGACGTATTCTTATCGGGAAGCCTGAAAGCGCTTATTTCACGAGGTCACCATGCGGCATAAAATCTTCGCGCGCACATTTCCCATGCTCCTGGCTGCCGGCTCAGTTTTCTCTTTGTCTCTTGCCGCCCAGGAGCCAGCGGCCCCCTCGGTAGCCGATGCTGCTCGCCGCGCCCGCGAGCAGAAACAAAACGCCGCAAAACCGGCCAAAGTAATCACAGACGACACTTTGCACCCGCAAACCGCGAATTCCGCCAATGCTTCGAGCACTCCTGAGCCAAATCCATCCGTGGCGACGGACACCAATGCCACAAATTCAGCAAACGCTCCTGCTTCTCAAGCTGAGCCCGCCTCCCCGCAAGAAGCCGACGAAAAAAAGAGGGCCCTGGAGTCGCTGAAGAGTGAAATCGCCGCGAAACAAACGGAAGTCGATCTGTCCCAGCGCGAACTGGCCCTTGAGAACGACAACTATTATTCCAAGCCCGACTTTTCGAACAATAAAGAAGGCAAGGCAAAGCTCGATGGCCTGCAGAACGATTTGAACACCAAGAAAGACGATCTGGCCAAACTTAAGGCCAAGTTTTCCGAACTTGGTGGCGTCGAAGAAGTGAAACAGCCACCGGCGCCGGCGCCCTTGGTGCCGCCACGACCCTAAGAGTTACTTCGTATTTCTCGGCTGCGTAGAGAGAGGAACCCTCGTCGAGGAAGCCATAGCATTCTGAAATTCGCCAGGCACCGCAGCTTTTCCACAGTAATTTTTTCGTAGATTCATTGCCCATTCGCTTTTCCGTTGACTCCTATTCATCTGCGCTTCACACTCTTTTTGTTCGCTCGGTCCGCATACCAAATTTTGGCCGCCTCAAGGGGACTCGGTCCGCACGAGTTCGGTGGCTACTGGGGAGAACGTATGCCATTTATGCCGGGCTCCACCGTTCAGTGCGTTAATCCTATCTGCGAAACCCGAGGCAGTTGGCTTCGTGCCGATCTCGTTGGCACAGAACACTGCCCGACTTGCGGCGAATCCCTTCGGCACGTTCCGCCGCCACTCATGCCACGACTGCGTTTTCGTCCGAGGCAGCAAGCTTCACGTCCATCGCCCCGGCCCCGTTAAG
>DASXLU010000489.1:0-12801 GCA_036496065.1 Candidatus Acidiferrum sp. | reverse complement strand
GTCTTGCCGTTGAGCGTGACGCTGCCCTTGGTCACCTGGACGTAAGCGTGGCGATCGGGCTCCAACTCATGCTTCACGGCCTCGCCTGGACCCAAGACCGTTGCGTACAGTTCATTGTTCTGGCGGATTTTCACTGAGCCTTCGCGGCCATCCGGTGATGCCAGCAGGCGCAACTTGCCGCGCTTCTCGTCGTCAGAAAAATGCTTCTGATCGTATGTTGGCTTGTAGCCCTTTTTGTCCGGGTACATCCAGATCTGGTAAAGATGCACGGACTTGTCTTTGGACGCGTTGAACTCGCTGTGCGCTACGCCCGTTCCCGCGCTCATATACTGCACGTCGCCCGGCTTGATAACCGAGCCGTTGCCCATACTGTCGCGATGTTCCAGCGCGCCTTCGAGCACATACGTAACGATTTCCATGTCTTTGTGCGGGTGCGTGGGGAACCCGCCGCCACCGGCCACACGGTCGTCGTTCATAACGCGAAGTGTGCGGAATTCGACATGCTCGGGGTCGAAATAGTCAGCGAAAGAAAAGGAAAAGCGAGTGTTGAGCCAGCCGTGATCGGCGTGGCCACGTTCCTCGGACTTGCGAATCTGAATCATAGCAGCCTCCCAAAAGCGTGGCCATAATATATGTTGTAACAACTATTGTCAAGAGGTTAGTTGTTCATACTGGAACAACCGCCTATCCTCTTTCGACTGAGGAACCTGCGGGATCCGCTTAGCTTCCGGGCGACTCGGCGTGTTACCGCAAGCTTCCATCAATCCGCGAGCCTAGCGCAAAACACTTGCAGCCGCGAAATTTCCCCGTCCGCGTCGTTTGGTGTAAAGTGTTAGGGCTAGGTGGCTCAGCGCCTTGCTCGAGGTCTCTCGTATGGACTCCGCTCTACCGGCAACGCAAACGAACACCGCTGATTCGGCTTCCGGCTCCCGCCGCGACACAGTCACTATCACCGACAATCGCACCGGCAAATCGTACGAAATACCCATCACCCACGACACCATCAAGGCCATGGACCTGCGCCAGATCAAGGTGAATCCTACGGATTTCGGGATGATGAGCTACGATCCCGCATTCAACAATACGGCGGCGTGCATCAGCCGGGTAACGTACATCGATGGGGACGTAGGGATTCTGCGCTACCGCGGTTATCCGATCGAGGATCTAGCCGAGAAATCGACATACCTGGAGACGGCGTACCTGCTGCTGCACGGCGAGTTGCCGACCGCGAACCAGCTGAGGGATTTCTCGCAGCACATCACGCAGCACACCTTCATTCACGAAAGCTTCAAGAAATTGCTGGATGGATTTCACTACGATGCACACCCGATGGGGATGCTGATCTCCGCACTCGCAGCGCTCTCGACGTTTTTCACCGACGCGAAAGAGGTTCACAACGCGGAGTCGCGACGGAAGCAGATGTATAGGCTGATCGGGAAGATGCCGACAATCGCGGCGTTCTCGTACCGGCATTCGCTGGGCATGCCGTTCGTGTATCCAGATAACGATCTGAGCTATCCCGGAAATTTCCTGAACATGTTGTTTCGCACGAGCGAGGCGCGCTACCGGCCGAATCCAACGCTGGAGCACGCGCTGGATGTGCTGTTCATCCTGCATGCCGACCACGAGCAGAACTGTTCGGCGAACACGGTACGCGGCGTTGGCAGTTCGCACGTCGACCCCTATTGCGCGACAGCGGCAGCGACCGCGGCCCTCTACGGCCCGCTGCACGGAGGCGCCAACGAAGAAGTGTTGCGAATGCTGATGGAGATTGGCTCGGTGCAAAAGGTGCCAGACTTCATCAAGCGGGTGAAAACCGGCGAAGTGAAGCTGATGGGCTTCGGCCACCGCATTTACAAGAATTATGATCCGCGCGCGCGGATCATCAAGCGCATTGCCTACGAAGTGTTCGATCTGATGGGCAAGAACCCGCTGCTGGAAATCGCGCTGGAATGCGAGCGCATCGCCCTGGAAGACGAATACTTCATCCGGCGCAAGCTTTACCCCAACGTGGACTTCTACACGGGACTGATTTACCAGTCGATGGGCTTTCCGATGACCATGTTCCCGGTGCTCTTTGCGATACCGAGAATGTCGGGCTGGCTGGCGCAGTGGGAAGAAATGCTGCTCGATACCGAGCAAAAGATTGCGCGACCGCGCCAGATTTATCTGGGCCACGATACCCGCGGATATATTCCGATGGACCAGCGTTCCTAGCTGGATTCGCGGTTAACTTGTATATTTTCTGATAAATGTTGGATGCGATTTTCGATGCATTTCGCTGTAAATTTGCGTAAACGTGTGCCTGACTGAATACCGCATATCCTCTTTGCATACAGAAAAGCGCATGCCTCTCGACTTTCGTTTCCCCCGGGGTATATTGAGAAGTAAGAGGACGTATGGCCCAGACGCCTAGCACTCCAACACATCCCGGCCCGCGCCGGCGTAGTCAGCGAGTATTAATGCAGGTTTCAGTGCGCATCCGCGGTAACGATGCACAGGGAAAAGTGTTTGAAGAAGTGACGGACACGCTGGCGATCAATGCACACGGTGCGCTGATCCTGATGAACGCGCGAGTAACCAGCGGCAGCAAAGTGCGGCTGTACCATAATCGCACCGAGGAAGAAGAGGAATGCCACGTGGTATTCCTGGGTCCAGTGCGCGCGGGCAAATGCGAAGTTGGCTTAGAATTCTCGTCGCCGTGCCCGACATTCTGGCGAGTTGCTTTCCCACCGGAAGATTGGACGCCGAAGCATCCGGAAGCGCGCGGCGTGACCTCGACCGGTACCCCAATCCCAATAAAAAAGTAAGTGAAGCTTCGTTGTTGAGTTGAAAGGACATCTCCCTGTCGCGAGAGCGCCTCTTCGCTGATACACTTTCCCGGCGATGATTCTGCTTTTCATTTTTCTGCAATTGACCGCGAGTGCCGCCAGTTGGTGGAGCGCGCAGCCTACCGGTGTGGACAGCACCTTGCGCGGCGTTTCAGTAGTGGTTCGCCGGGGCATGACAAACATTTGGGCTACCGGCAGCAAAGGAACTGTGCTGCTTTCGACGGACGCGGGGCAGACCTGGATCGCACTGCACATTCCGGATGGCGACACTCTGGATTTTCGCGGAGTGCAGGCATTCGATGAGAAGACGGCTTATGTGATGTCCAGCGGAGACGGCGAGAAATCGCGAATCTACAAGACCGTGGACGGAGGAAAAACCTGGGTCCTGCAATACAGCGACAAGCGCAAGTCTTTTTTCCTGGACGCGATCATGTGCCGCGACGCCATGCACTGCTTTGCGCTAAGCGATCCGGTGGACGGAAAATTTCTGCTGCTCGCCACAACAGACGGCGCGCACTGGTCCGAAGTTGGGCGCGATGGAATGCCACCGGCGATTGCGAGTGAAGGCGCGTTCGCCGCGAGCAATTCGAGCCTTTTGCTTTATGGGAAAAGCGAGATTTACTTCGCCACTGGCGGACCGAAAGCTCGCGTGTTTCGCTCCGAGGATTCCGGCAAAACGTGGAGCGTGGCGGAAACGCCGATTCTGAGCGGCAAGGCTTCGCAGGGAATATTCTCGATCGTTCGCGCGGGAGACACGGTGGTGGTGATGGGCGGCGATTACGCGGACGTAAGCCGCAAGGACAAAACAGCCGCGTATTCTTCCGATGCGGGCAAGACGTGGCAGCTGGCTGACGAGCTTCCCGCAGGCTACCGCTCATCGTTGGATACCTATGACTACGGATTTGTGACGGTGGGACCAACGGGCGCGGAGACGAGCCACGACGGAAACCACTGGAAGCATATCGATTCGCCGGAGCTCAATGCGTTGACGTTTGATGCGGGGAAGGGTTGGGCGGTGGGAAACCACGGAATGGCGGCGCGCTTTGTGGACCACACTGCGGAGGAAAACTCGCAATAACGGATGCCGCGAGGACGAGCGTCAGCACCTGAAAGTCTATAGGAGACTCAGAACAGACAGAGGAAGAGCAAGAGCACAGTCAGAAGTGACTGTGCCACAGGAAACAGCACAAGTAGCTATTCGGCCGCTTACGGCGCGGTTTGTGTTGGGTAAGCCTTCGTCGGACCGGACTGCGAGAACTCGAAACGGATAAGCCACTCGCTGGGCATGCTGTGACCGTTCGTTTCGGGAGAACTAAATTCCCACTGGCGTGCTGCGACCAGCGCGCGTTCCGCGAAATATTTGCTTGGACCCGCGGCGAAAAGCTCGGCATCAGAGACGCGGCCGACGGGGTCGACCTTTGCGCGCACGGTGACGCGGACCGTTCCGTGAATTGTGGACAGAGCGCTTTGCGAAGCGGTGGGCAAAACCTGGTTCAAGACTTCGCCTTTCTCGGGCGAACTCCCGGCTGTTCGAGCGGAAGTCGCAGCCGATGAATTGCTCGGCGGCACAGTTGCGGGCGCGGGACTTACAGTTGATGCGGAAGGCTGAGCTGCACTGTTCGTGTCGGGAGCCGGCCGCGCGGTGGAGATCGGAGGTTTCTCTGTGCGAACGAGGGGCGCTGGAGTTTTCGCGGCCTGATTGGTAGAGGTTTTCGCGGAATTTTTGTCAGGCGCAACGGTTGTAACCGGCGCGGGAGTATCCGGCCCGACTTTAGGCTGATGGCGGAAAAGTCTGGGAACGGCAAGAATCGCGATCAATACCAAAGCGCCGACCAGCAGGAGGGGAACAACGTAACTGGGCAAAGCGAATTCATGTTCGGGTGGTTGTGCGCGCTTGTCGCGTGGGGTGGCGGGAGGAACGGCGTACGACTTGCTGCCCCGCACCACTGGAGGCTGCAGCTTGTTGAGCGGCACTGCGGGCTCGCGGGACAGAGGAACACCTAAGGGCGGCACCGCAGAAGTGTCGGAAGGCGGCGGGATGCTTGGAGGCGGCATCGAGCCGGACGGAAGATTCGGGCTGGCGCCAGCCGCAACGGCCACGGCGATCGGTTCGGGCTGCGCCTTTGGCGCTGCTGCGGGATTCAACCGCGCGGCGATTTCGGCGCTGGTCCAACGCTGCGATGGATCGCGACGAAGCGCATGACGGGCGATATCCTGAAACGGCTGTGGGATATAGTCCGGAACAATCGGGTCGGCCTGATCGTTAAATGGCAACGCAGCGGTTTGCTGCGTAAGGGTCTCGACCACAGTTTCACCGAGCGACCAGATGTCGCCGTAGGCCGCAGACGAATCGCCTCCCGTTTCGGGAGCGTCGTAGACATCGCGTTCGCGGTGAGGCTCGCGCGATTCGCCAATCGGCGCGACGGTATCCACGGAAAGCTTCAGCGAGTCTCCGGCCGCCAAAATATTGGACGGCTTGATGTGGTTGTGCGCGAGTCCTTTATCGTGCAGGTACACAAGAGCATCCACGATAGGCTCGAGCATCTGCTTTGTTTCTTCGGGAGTAAGCGCGCGCTGCGGCAAAATCTGCGCCAGATTCTCTTCTGCGAGTTCGGTAACGATGTAGAGCAAATCCATTTCAGTAATGCTGCAGCGGCCTGCGTGAAACACGGTGACCAAGCCCGGATGATGAAGCTGCGCCGTCTGGCTCCAGATTTGGAGTTGATGGTCGGCTTCCTGGGTGTCGACGGAAATAAACTTAATCGCGGCTTTGTGGGTCTCGGTATCGGTGAACTCGGTGAGAAATACGGCGCTGTGTTCGGTGTGGGCGAGATACTGCTGCAAGGGGAATCGACTGTCGACGATGTGGCCAATCCACTGTTTCCAAATTTCACTCATAGCGCACCTCGCAGGGCTAGATCTGTCTAGCCAGCGGCGCTCACAAACTTGTGGCGGTCGCCGGCGGGATGAGCACCAAGGCGTCTGGAGCTGGGAGGGCTACAGCGAAAACAGGCAGGCGCCGGGGGCCGGGCGCTTGTCGTGCTTATCTTCGCATGAAACGGGATAGGCATACAGGAGTTCGTGTTTACTGATTGGAATGCGTTGGAATGCGCAGGACGCAAAGCGGGTGAGCGAGGATCAGTCGCTACACGCTATGCAGATTGCTACAGAAGCTAGTCTTTGGGAGGAGGCGGAGGCGCAGGCTTGTTGATGGCGTCCTTAGCGTCTTGAGCCGCTTGCTTGGTTTTGTCGACTACCCGCCGCGCACCGCGCTCGGTCTTTTCTTTGATGTCCTTGGCGGTATCGGAATTAGCGGCCTTCCTCGCGTCATCGCTTGCGGTGTCGACGGCACGCTTGGTGGCACAGCGTCTGACGCGGTTTGCTTCACGGCTTCGCCGGTTGTTTTTGCGTCATTGGTAAGCTTTTTTGTGTCGGAAGAGTTGCAGCCACCAATGGCGAGCGAACAAATCCCTGCAAATGTAAGTGCCAAGGCAATTTTCATAGTGTCCTCGATGATTGATAATGATTCGGAACGTCGACTCGGTTGCCGGGCAGCACAAGACCACCCGACCATCTGCTTGCACTACATCGAACGAATCTTCATGTAGCGGACAAAATCGGGAAGGAGGTTGACCGCCGCAAAGGTCACGATAGCGAGCAGCAGTCCGCTGCTTATAGCCTTTCTTTTAGTCATGTTCAGCTCCTAGTCGCGAACAGTAAGACCCAGGAGCAGCTTGTGGTATAGAGCAAACTACCGAGGCAGGCGCATTTTTTCGAGAAGGCTCGGACTGGAGGCGTACTGCTTAACACGATTACAACTCATTCAAACTCAGCGGCATAGGCGTTTACAACTCATTCACATAGTTGTCATGCGGCACTCACCACGAAACAAACTTGTTTTGCCACAATGCGTTGCATCCATGAACCCTGAGGTTCGAGATTCCAACCATGCCTATCGAAAAGAGGGGTCGTACGGTAAACTCTTACCAATGCGATCTCGCCCGCGAGAGCTGCACATGAAGCGCATCCTGATCATTGAAGACGATAAAGATATCGTCGAACTGGTGCGCTATAACCTTGCAAATGAAGGATTTCAAGTTAACGCAGCCCTGGACGGGAGCGCAGGTCTTAGTTCCCTGAAGAAAACCCCACCAGATTTGCTGCTGCTGGACCTGATGCTTCCAAAAATGTCGGGTCTGGAGATCTGCCGCGAAATCCGCAAAGACGATTCGCTCAACCGCTTGCCGATCTTGATGTTGACGGCCCGAGGCGACGAAGCGGATCGCGTTGTCGGCCTGGAAATGGGCGCGGACGACTATGTCACGAAGCCTTTTAGCCCACGGGAACTGATTGCCAGGGTAAAGGCGTTGCTACGCCGGGCGGAGCCTCCTGTGGATTCGCCGCGCATTCTGGAAATTGGCCGCTTAGCAATCGATCCGGCTTCTTATCGCGTGAGCCACGCAGGCAAAGCCGTGCCGCTAAGCACGCTGGAATTCCGCCTATTGTATTACCTGGCTTCGCGGCCAAATCGTGTGTTCACGCGCGACCAATTGCTGGATGCGGTGTGGGGCACGGACCGATTTGTGACGCCGCGAAGCGTCGATGTCTATGTGCGCCGCCTGCGGGAAAAAATCGAATCGGACCCCGAAAATCCTCTGCACTTGAAAACTGTACGCGGCGCGGGTTACCTTTTCGAGACCCGTGCAGCGTAAACTTTTCTGGAAACTGGCGCTGACATTTCTGGCGCTGCTGCTGAGCGTTTTGCTCGCGGTGGATTTCCTTGCCGAGCGGGCGCTTCGAACCAGCTACGAAGAAGATGGCTGGCGGCATCTGCAAGCTCTGACCCGCATCATCCTTCTGCAACCGTTGCACCTTTCCGCTGTGCCTCCGCAAAGTCCGGAAGATCTGGCGGCGCTGAATAACTGGGTGGCCAGCGCGGCTACCAGCGGCGTGCGCGTGACGGTAGTCATGCCCGATGGACGCGTGGTAGCGGACTCGCAGACAGAAACGTCCACGATGGAGAATCATTCGGACCGGCCCGAGATTCGGGACGCGTTGCAGAAAGGCGAAGGCCAGGCGACGCGACAAAGCGTCTCAGTCAATCAGCCGCTGCTGTACTACGCGAAACGCGCCCACTTCGGCGGGGACACTCCTGTAGTGCTGCGGCTAGCACTTCCCCTCGAAGGCATCGAGGCGCGACTCTCGGCCTTCCGGAAGAGGCTGTGGATGTGGTCGCTGCTGATTCTGGTGCTGGCAGGAACTGTTTCCCTGCAGTTCTCGCGCTCGTTTACGGATCGCATCGAACGCTTGCGCGAATTTTCACGCTGTGTGGCGGACGGCGATTTTCGGCCGCTGGCGCCGGACGGCACCGGCGACACGCTGGAGGCTCTTGGACTTTCCCTGAATCAGACGGCCTCGCGATTGGACCGCACCATTCGCACATTGACGGAAGAGCGCAATCTTTCTGCCGCGATTCTCGGCTCGATGGTGGAAGGCGTCGCGGTGGTAAACGGGATGGAGCGGCTGGTCTTCGCGAATCCCGGGTTCGCTGCGATCTTGGGACTGGATGTGCCCCCTGTTTCGGGCAGTTCACTGCTCGAGGTAGTACGGCAGACGGAATTGATTGGCGCGGTGCGGCGCGTACTTGCGGGCGAGTCACGCGTCGAAGCGGAGATCGTTACGGGCACGCTGCGACAACACTTTTTTGCGGCAACGGTGGCTTCGGTTCGCGCCGGCGAAACGTCCGGTGCCGTGATCGTGCTGCACGACATCACGGAGCTACGAAAGCTGGAGCGCATTCGGCGAGACTTTGTGGCCAACGTGTCGCACGAATTCCGCACGCCGCTCACCGCGATTCAGGGCTTCACCGAAACGTTGCTGGCCGGTGCGATGGATGATCCCAATAATCGTTTACGCTTTCTCGGAATTATCCTGGAGCACTCCAGACGCCTCGCCAGGCTTACGGAAGATCTGCTGAAACTTTCGCAGATGGACGCGGACCGGTTGGAGCTCGAGGTACGGCGAGTCAGCGTGGCGGCGCTGGTGGAATCCTGCTACGAAACGGCACGGCATCGTGCGGCGGAAAAGGAACTGACTCTTTCCCTGGATTTGCCCTCGATGGTGGCGGATGTCGCGGGAGATGCTCGCAGACTGCAGGAAGTGCTGCAAAACCTGCTCGACAATGCCACCCAATACACACTTCCCGGTGGGAAAATTATTTTGAGTGTGACGCAAAGCGGTGACGAAGTGATTTTCACCGTGGCCGATACGGGCATCGGTATTCCCCAGGCAGACCAACCACGAATTTTCGAACGCTTCTACCGTGTGGACGCGGCGCGGTCGCGTGAAGCCGGAGGCACGGGTCTGGGCCTGGCAATTGCTCGGCATTTGATTGAAGTGCATGGCGGGCGACTTTGGGTGCAGAGCGAGTTAGGTGTGGGCTCGAAATTTCATTTTTCGGTGCCGATATTCGACGCTGAACGTGCCGCCGCTCGCACGGCTATGCCCGCCGGAGCAGCATCACGCACACGCGGCGGAAATCTCCCCTCCGTTTCGTAAGCTCCTTTCTTTTCAGCTTATTCACACCTGAATTAACAGAGCGTAACGTTCATCCTGCAAATTATTTATGTAGCCTGCGAAAGCGCGTTTTCTGCGTTTCGCCAAGGGGGCAGCGATGATGGCAACTCCTGCAGCAGGTTTAACTGAAGTGGTGTTGTACGACACCCTTGTGAACTATTTGATTTCCATGGCACGCGTGGTGGAAACGGCGATGAATCGCGCGCTGGATGCGATCGTTGGATTCGACAATCACCGGACAGCAGGTTTGCCGGGCGAAGTATTTCTGCTAGAGCCGCGCATCAACGAGATGGAAATCATGATCGATGAACACGCTATCCGGCTGCTGCGGCGTGGATCGTTTTCAGACGACGAAATGCGCTTGATCGTTGCGGCGCTGAAAATTACCAACGACCTCGAGAGAATTGGCGATATCGCCGTAAATCTGGCCGAGCGAGTGATCTCTCTGCGGGAAATGCCCGACGCAAAGATTCCGGACGAATTGTCGCCCATGGCCGAAGCTGTGCGGTCGATGGTGAGCCGAAGCCTGGGTTCGCTGATTTTTCGCAATGCGGAGATGGCGGCGCAGGTGCTGGAGAGCGACGACATCGTGGATCAATACCGCGATCGTATTTTCGAAAATTTGCTGCACAACATGACGCAAGACGTGACGCTGGTAACTCCGGGAATGCAGTTCGTGCTGGCAACGCGGCATCTGGAGCGGATTGCGGATCACGCTACGAACATTGCCGAAGACATCATCTTTTGGGTACGCGGCTTGGATGTACGCCACGGACGGGGACTGACGATGCGGCCCGAACAAGAAGACGTAACGACACGCGGGAGCAACGAGGTTACCGAGAATTCACATGGGCTTCATTCGGACGTGACGGCTAGCTGCGAGACTGAACGAGCTTAATCTTCACTCAAGGTCCTACCAAGGGGACCGGCGCACCCCTGGCACCGGTCCCTTCTCCTCCCCTCCCATTGCACTTATCGGTTCTGTCAACTCTCCCTAAGGCACGATAAGGGGGATACATCCTCTTGACCTGATGGAACACTCAAACTAATGTCGTACAGTAGAGATGCGCGTGCGCCAAAGCCCTTTTCGCCCAACTAGCCGGAGTATCTGGCAGGTGTGTCTCTGCGCCTTGCTGATCGGGCTGGTGCTCTACAACCCGTTCCTTCTCCTTACAAATGAATCAGATGGCCTGGCATACCACTCTTTAGCTCGGCACCGAGCCACGGTAGGCGCCTCGGAAATGCAGCATTTCTCTCCGGTTCAATCGGAGAGCGTGCAGCCCGAAATCATCGTTGAAACAGCCGTTATCGAAGTCGTCGCTCCAAAGAACGACTATCCCTTGCCCATCGTCGAAGAAGAGATTTTACTGCGGCAACCAGAGTTAGTCGCTAACATCTGGTTTCGCCCGCCACCTTCGTTGTAAATCCACTGAACGTCACAGACTAAAAATTACCGGAAAAATTCCGGTTGCCCACGGGTAAGTTTTGGAGCCATCTATTCCAGGAGCACCCGAAAAGCGTGCTCTCGGGAATCTATCAATACGACCGTAGTGCATCAGGACGAGGATATGACCGGAAAAAAACTGCTGATCGTTGCAGCTCTTGCCATTACAGGCGTGCTGCTTCTTTGGGGAATTCTCCGCCACTCCAGAACGGAAGCGGACGGCGCGGAAGATAACGAGCAAGGCGGCGGAATTCCGGTGGCAGCGGTGGTGCGCGCCGGGTCCGGAAACTTGGGCTCGCCTCTGGATCTGGCCGGAGGATTCAAACCATTCCAAGAAGTGGACATTCACGCAAAAGTCGCGGGCTATATCAAGAAGATGTATGTCGACGTGGGCTCACATGTGAAAGAGGGACAGACGCTGGCTGTGCTGGAAGTGCCGGAATTGGCGGCGGAACTTGCGGGAGCGGACGCTGCGATGCGGCGGGCGCAACAGGAAGTGAAGCGGGCACAGGGAGATGTGCAGAGAGCCAAGTCTGCGCACGACGCTGTGCACGCTATGGACACGCGCCTGCAGCAAGCTTCGGACCAACGAGCCGGATTGGTGGCGCAACAAGAAGTAGACGACGCACACGCGAAAGACCTCGAAGCGGAGGCGCAAGTGTCCAGTTCGCAGGCGGCGCTAAGTTCGGCGGAGCAAGCGCTGGAAGTGGCCATAGCGAATCAAGCGCAATACCGGGCGCTTTCGGACTACACGCGAATCACCGCGCCCTTCAGCGGCGTGGTTACGGTGCGCTATGCGGATACGGGTTCGCTGATTGCCTCGGGAACACAGAACGACAAGAACTCTGAGCCTGTCGTGCGGCTGGCGCAGATTTCGGTACTGCGGCTGGTGTTGCCGATTCCGGAATCGATCGCGGGACAAATCCGCCTGGGCGATACGGTAAAAGTCCACGTGCAAGCATTGAATCTGGATACCAGCGGAAAGGTATCGCGATTTGCCGATGCGCTGGATCCGCAAACAAGAACGATGGAAACGGAAATCGACTTTCAGAATGCTGACGGAAAGTTGTTGCCGGGAATGTATGTGGAAGCGAAAGTGGGCGTGGCCGAGAGGAAAAATATTCTGACCGTTCCGCTGGAAGCCGTGGAGATCAACGGGTCCGAAGGAACGGTGTTGGTTTTGAATGCGCAAAACGTGTTGGAAGAAAGAAAAATCCACCTGGGATTGCAAGGCAGCACACGGATAGAAGTTCTTTCGGGGTTGAGCGACGGCGAAAGAGTGGTGGTAGGCAGCCGCAGCGAATTTCGCGCAGGAATGAAGGTCACGCCGAAAGAAATTGAAGTGGGTCGACCCGACGCGCCGGGGGGCAAGTAATGCCAAAGTTCGCGCTGGCTTATCCGTACTTCATCATCATGTTGTGTCTCGTGGTCGCGGTAGTCGGTGTGACCACCGTAGCGCGCATGCCGGTGGACCTGTTTCCGCAGATCAAAATTCCTGTGGTCGTAGTGGCAACGTTTTATGCGGGCATGCCACCGCAGCAAATTGAAGCGGACATTACCAACACGTTCGAACGCTTCTTCACATTAGGAAGCAACATTGACCATATCGAGTCGCGATCGCTGACTGGCGTCAGCTTGATCAAGATTTACTTCAAGCCGGGCACCGATGCGAACTCGGCGCTCAGCAACATCGCTAACCTGGCTATGGCGGACTTGCGGCGATTGCCCCCAGGAACATTACCGCCAGTGGTGCTGAAGTTCGATGCGTCGAGCTTGCCGGTGTGCCTGATCACCTTGCAGGGAAAAGGACTAAACGAAACACAGCTGAAAGACTTGGCGCAATTCGAAGTGCGCAACCAGGTGGCCAATGTGCAAGGCGCTTCGGTGCCGCAACCTTTCGGCGGAACGTACCGGCAAATTCAGGTGTTCGTGGATCCGGTAAAACTGGAA
>DASXLU010000488.1:0-2936 GCA_036496065.1 Candidatus Acidiferrum sp. | reverse complement strand
TCCGCCGCGCCCTTCACGTGAATCACTTCATCGTACACATCCGCCTTTTTCCATTTTCCTTTTACGCGATATTCATCCGGATTCCCCGGATTGAACGTTTCCGCGTACAAGTCCAGCACGTCCGCCCCATTATTCGTGAAGCCCCACGCGATGCGATCGTTGTGGCCGATAACCACCAGCGGCGCTCCAGGTAACGTGAATCCTTTCACGTTCATTCCTGGCGCCGTCAGGTGAACTTCATACCAGATCGGCGGCAGCGTCAGTTCCAGATGCGTGTCGTTCGCCAGCAACGGTTTGCCCGTCGCCGTATGTGCGCCATTCACCACCCAATTGTTGCTTCCCAGCGAACGCCGCAAATCCCGTCGCGTCTCTTGCAGCCATTCATCCACCTGCACAGCTAGCAGGGAAGTCAGGTCCGGCGCATCCGCCACCGTTTTTGGCACCGGCCCCGCCTGCGCCTTCAGTACATCCTCCGCATCCATCTCATCATCGTCGTCATCTTCATCGTCGGCCGCCGCAGCTCGTGCCGCTTTGTCCGCGTCCGGGTCGCCCACCACGAAATGGTCCATCGCTGCTTCCTGGCTAAACAAATCTCGCGACAGCTCCGGTCCCGCCTTTGCCGTGACGATGGCTCGGTGCAGTTCCTCCGTTCGCGTGTCCGCCAACGTCCGGTACATGTAGCCCGTGATCACCAGCGAATCGCTCGCCTGCCACGGCTGTGGGCTGTACTTCAGCAGCGTGAATTCCATAGGCAGCCTCTTTTTGTGCTGCTCGATAAACTGATTCACACCGCGCGCGTATGCCTCCAGCAATTTTCGCGATTCCGGGTCCATTTGCTGCAGATCGCGTTCCGCTGCCCGGCTGAAATTCAAGCTGCGAAAATCTTTATCAACTTTCAGTGTGAGTGGCCCGAGGATTTCCGATAGCTGCCCGCGCGAAACTCGCCGCAGCAAATCCAATTGCCACAAGCGGTCTTGCGCCATCACGTACCCTTGCGCTTCCGCCAGATCTTCCATCGACGCCGCTCGGATGTGCGGAACGCCCCAGTTGTCCCGTTCCACCACTGCATCATGTTGCAGGCCGGTCACGCCGATTTCGCCGCTCAATTGCGGCAACGGCCGGTACACAAACCACCAAATCGTTGCGGCAAACGCGATCAACAAAATCGCGAATGCCCACAACATCAAACGCAGCAAAAATCGCAAGATAACCCGCCTAGGAACCAGAAATTCAGTGTAGAGGAGCCTTTCAGGTCACGCAACAACCACAGATTTGACGGTTGCCCATTCGCTCTCGGTTTCGCTACTCCTCGCTGCTATTAGAAGTTCCTCGTACGCGAGAGTTTCGTTCCCTCGGAACTCGCTGGCTCCCCAACTTTCCTGGAACCATCATCCCGCCTCCCGCATCACATCACTTCAGCAGGCCATTCGCCTTCTTCGCTGCTTTCGGCCCGAAGTTGCTAGGCACGGGGGCCGATCGCGGCTCGCCGAATTCTTTAAAACTGGAGCCACTCATGTCCATTCTTGCCCCGCGCACAGAAGCGCCGGATTTCACTCTTCGCGTTACTCCCGACCAAAATCTTTCCCTCCATGAACTTCGCGGACGCCCGGTCATCCTCGCCTTCTACCCTGCGGATTGGAGTCCTGTCTGTGGCGATCAGATGGCCCTCTACAACGAAATCCTCCCCGAATTCCAGAAGTTCAACGCCGAACTCGTCGGCATTTCGGTTGATGGCTCCTGGTGTCACGAAGCCTTTGCCAAAGACCGCCATCTCCATTTTCCTCTCGCTTCCGACTTCGAGCCGAAAGGCCAGGTCGCCCGGAAGTATGGCGCATATCGCCAATCGGAAGGTGTCGCCGAGCGCGCGCTGTTCGTCCTCGATAAGGACGGCGTCATCGCTTGGAGCTTTCTCTCTCCCGTCGCCGTCAATCCTGGCGCCGACGGCATTCTGCAGGCCCTCGAAAATCTCCCTCAGTCCAGGGCGGCAACTAAGTGAGCACGCTCAAACCTCCGGTCGGTGCCGCAGATCACGCGCAGGGACCCGAATCCGCGCCCGTCACTCTGGTGGAATATGGCGATTACGAATGCCCGTATTGTGGCGCCGCCTATCCCGTCGTCAAACGTCTGCAAAAACACTACGGCAACCGCCTTCGTTTCGTATTTCGTAATTTTCCTTTAACCAATGCTCATCCCCACGCAGAACTAGCAGCCGAAACAGCCGAGTTCGCCGGGGCGCACGAAAAATTTTGGGAGATGCACGACCTCTTGTACGAGAACCAGGACCGCCTGGGCATTTCGCTCTTCGAACAGCTCGCCGACTCCTTGCAGTTGCCGCTATATGAATTGGCTCAGGCTCTGCAATCGCACCAGTTCAAGTCTCGCGTTCGCGCGGATTTTTCCAGCGGCGCCCGCAGCGGCGTCAACGGCACCCCCACCTTCTTCATCAACGGCACCCGCTACGAAAATTCCCCCGAATACCCAGACATGCTAGCCGCCATAGACGAAGCCCTAAAGGGTCATTCCAAATCTGCCAATGCCTAGCCCACGGCACCGCTTCCTGTAGGCCTCCAGCACTGCTGGACCCCATGTCCGCAAGATCCAAAGTCTCGAGCGCCGCTCGAAAGGCGGCCCGCCAGCAACCCTTCCCGCATCGCTCTCTCCCATCCCCAGCGTAACTTGTCATCCCGAACGCAGTGAGGGATCTGCTTTAGAATTTGTCGTTGCGAAGAGGTAGCCCAACGCGTTTGAGATGGTCGCCGCGACCACGTTTTTGGCGCATTGATTTCGCGAGCGCTTTACGTCAAGTAGGGAACAGCAGTCAGTGCACCGGCGGATATAGCTACCTGAAAACGAAATCGCCGACGGCCAAGGGCAGCTTCCATAGTCGGTCAAACTGTAAAGGCCCGCTCGGGCTACCGTGTACAGTCACTCCCCAG
>DASXLU010000487.1:0-12415 GCA_036496065.1 Candidatus Acidiferrum sp. | reverse complement strand
ATGTCCCACTTACCGCCTTGCCGGCACTCGGCACCGCAGGCGTCCCGCTGGCATTCGCGTCACTCACTCCCGCGACCGTGCTCGCCGATGCCGTGAACTGCCCCGCCGCAACCGTCCGCACTGTCTGCCCTGCGTTCCAACCTCCATGTCGATACACATACTTCCCGGAAAGCGTCGCGCTCGCCGTTCCCTGCGCGTACGCGCTGCCACCCGTCAAATCCACGCCATCATCTTCGAACAGCCGCAGCACCTTATTGTTCACGATGTAATAGGTAAACGTCCGCGTGGACTGGCGTATCGGCACAAAACGAAGTTGTCCGCGACCATTCGAATCTGGCGCCGTTGCAACCACTCCGGTGAACGGTTCCGTCGCAAACGTTCCATTCGAATTCAGGTCAATCGTCCCACTTGTGATGTTCGAAGCGCCGTCCGCCACGAACGTTCCTCCAATCGCGGTGGTGGCTGTCGGCGGATTCTTGAAATCTACTCCACTCACGATGAACGCGTACGCTCCGGAAATCTGTGAAGCGGCAAATCCAGTGCCTGTAGGCGTCTGTAAATCCAGCGTCCCGCTCCCTGGGTCTCCGTCTGCCTCGATCACTTCTGCATGCGACGCCGATGTCAGCACAAAGCTCAAATCCAGCGTCTCATTGTTTTGCGTATACATCCGCAAGATGCCGTGCCCGTTCGCATCAACCGCATAGTACGAAGTTGACGGAATGGAAGCCGCCACCGTCGCAAGAATCGGATCGGCCAAGTCAAAATATTTTGGCGCCACAACATCTTCAATCCCGCCGGTCACTCCGCCATTCCCATCAAGCGTCACGCTTCCCGTAAAAGTCGTCGCGCCGCGATCGCTGGTCGGCCCCTTCACGCTGAACGCATACTGCCCTTGTAGCAACGCGTTTGTGGCCGGCTTGCTGATCATCACTACCGCGTTAGCCACCTTTGTTCCGTCGGTAGCAGAGGTTGCCGTAATCGTGACCGCACCTCCTGTCGGCGTGCCTACCGGCGTTGTGTAAGTTGTCGTCGCGCCGCTCGCCGTAGACGCCGCGCTGAACGCACCGCAAGCTCCTACCGGCGTGCAGCTCCAATTCACCGAAGGATTCGCGGGATCATTCACCGTCGTCGCGCTTATAACCGCCGTCGTGCCGGTCTGCATCGCTCCCGGGGGTGGTGTCGTCAACGAAATGGAAATCGCCAGCGGGCTAATTGTCACTGTCTGCGTCGTGGTCTTGGTGCTGTCGGTTACTGAGCTCGCCGTAATCGTTACCGATCCTCCACTTGGCACTGTGGCAGGCGCAGTATAAACCGTTGCCACTCCACTCGCCGTCGAAGCCGGAGCAAACGACCCGCACGTCGAAGCCGGCGCGCAACTCCAATTCACTGAGGGAGTCGCTGGATCGTTCACCGTGGTCGCTACGATTGACGCGGTCCCACCGACCACCAGCGTCGCAGGCGCTTTGGTCGTCAGCGAAATGCTCACGCCCGCGATCGTAATTGGTTGGCTCACCGACTTCGTTCCATCGGCAACAGAAATCGCCGTGATCGTCACGCTCCCGCCCGATGGCACTGTCGTCGGCGCGGTATACGTGGTAGTCCCGCCGCTCGTCGTCGATGGCGGATTAAATGACCCGCACGCGAGCGAAGGCGCGCAGCTCCAATTCACGCCCTTAGCGCTGCTGTCGTTGGCCACGGACGCCGCCAGGTTCGCTGTTCCGCCTGCGTTCAGGGTGCTGGGCACGGTAGACGCGAACGTGACCGAAATTTGCTGTTGCTGCGTGCCGCCGCCTGAAGGACCGCCTGCGGCCCCACCACAGCCGGCAAGAGTCAGCGACGCGAGCGTAACCAGGAGGAAGAGCGGGTTCCTCATCATGTTCCCCTTGTAGTGCTGGATTTCGATTCGTGGGCCTGATCTGTCTTCCCACTACAATAGCGGCTTCTCAACTCGCGAGTTTGTTCTTGCGCAAATTCATTTCCAGTCCGTCATTGGCCTTTTGTACATCCGCACCTGTCCCAACGAGCAGGCCTTCTCTTCCTCAGCCTTCAACCTTCAGCTTTATACCTGGAGTTTTTGCTCCCGACGGCACCTCGCGCGCGTTTCGACACAAAAAATAAATCGGACATTTGCGATACGGAAGCGTAGGCTTCTTTCAGCGGAGTTGACTGCGGCCCAACCAAAACTTCTTCCTCTTGCTGGGGCCGCTAAAATGTTCCTGCTCAACCTCGGGCCGCAGTCTCTGTTCTGGGCCAAAACTTACGGCACAACTTGCATCGCTTACACTCGCGTCGCGGATGCTGTGTTCATCGCACTTTTATTCCGATTTTCCCAGAACTCGCCGCGCGCGAGTCGCTGGCGAGATCGCTCGCAATCACTTTGTCTAGCGTTTCACCACCAACAGCTCCCGTGGCGCAAGAATCCACATCCGCCGTCGTGATATCTTGATACTCGCTTTCGGCATTCATCTTACCGGCGCCGCTCTCGGCTCCGGTCACCAACGGGATCTCATGCTTCGTGCGAAATTTCTAATCCTTGTCTGCAGTCTGCTCGTTCCCATGTTTTTTATTTTTCCCGCGCATCCCCTGCAGCCTCCCGCATCGTTCCTCATTCTTAACGCGCAAGTCGCGGACGGCACTGGCGCTCCGCTCTACAAAGCCAACGTACGCATCACCGCCGCTCACATCACCGGTATCGGCGAATTGCAGCCGCAAAAAGATGAGCCCACCATTGACGCCAAAGGCCTCGTTCTCGCTCCCGGTTTCGTCGACATTCACAATCACTCCGAAGAAGGCTTGGCCACCGATCCGCTCGCCGAAACCCAGATTGCTCAGGGCATCACTACTCTGATTGTTGGTGCGGACGGCGAATCCGCATGGCCGCTCATCGGCTGGATTCGCGCCCGCCAGCAGGCTCACACTTCGCTCAACATCGGCACCTTCGCCGGTCACGCCACCATTCGCGAACAAGTCATGGGCAAAGACTTCAAGCGCACCGCTAGCCCCGAAGAGGTTTCTCGCATGCAGCAACTCATGGGCGTGGCCATGAATGTACAAGCCCTCGGTCTCTCTTCGGGTCTCGAGTACGAAGTCGGCAGCTATTCTTCCACCGAGGAACTCGTCGCTCTCGCCAAAGTTGCCGCCGAACGTGGTGGCATCTACATGACGCACATCCGCGATGAGGCCGACAAGTCCTTCGAAGCTCTCAACGAAGAAATCTCCATCGCGGAACGCGCCCACATTCCCGTCGAACACTCGCACATTAAACTCGGCACCGTTGCCGTTCAGGGTCGCGCGCAGGAGTACATCAAGATCATTGAAGCCGCTCGCAGCCGCGGCGTCGATTTCCTGGCCGACTGCTATCCCTACGATGCCTGGCACTCCAACCTGAAAGTTCTCGTTCCCGACAAGCAATACGAAAATCCCAAAAGTGTCGCCAAGGCTCTCGCCGACGTTGGCGGCGCTTCTCATGTCACCATCACAGACTTCGCGCCCAACAAATCCTATGCCGGGCACACCATCGCCGACTTGGCCAAGTCCAATCACCTTTCCCCGGTCGAAATGTTTATCCGCCTGATTAAGGAAGGCGACGCCGCTAACACCGAGGCCACCATCATCGGCCAGTCCATGATCGAGAGCGACATCAAAGCCTTCTACCAGCAGCCCTGGGTCATGGTCGCCAGCGACGGCGGCATCAACTCCTCTCATCCGCGCGGAGCCGGTACCTTCCCGCGCGTGCTCGGCCTCTACGTCCGCGAGAAACACTGGCTCACTCTTCCCGAAGCCATTCGTAAAATGACTTCGTTGCCTGCGCAGCGTCTTGGCTGGAAAGATCGCGGCGTCATCCGCGAAGGCATGTTTGCCGATCTCGTCCTCTTCAATCCCGACACCGTCATCGACAATTCCACCTACGCCAATCCCACCGCGCTCCCCACCGGCATCGAAAAAGTTTTCGTCAACGGCGTCCTGGTCTGGGATTCCGGCAAGCCCACCAACTCCCTCCCCGGCTCCTTCCTCGGCCGCCATGGCATCCCCCAACCACTCCTAAACTAATCGCACTGGACACAACTCCGCTTCTCCGTCCACACACCACCCGTCATCCAGCTTGCCCAGATATCATCTCTGTGCCCTCAGTGTCCTCTGTGGTGAACGCCTTCGTCCTTGTCCTGCTTTCCTCGCCACTAGCCACTTCTCGTCCCAACCTGCGCTATCCTCTATTCCGATCCCCAAATCCAGGAGAACCCATGTCCAACCGCCTCGACGACTTCCAAAACTCTCGCGCCGACCTCAACGACGAAATCCTCAACTGCGGCCATCTCGGCATCAAGCGCTTCTTCGCTCTCGACCACCAGACCTACGAACCCGGCGCTCTCGACACTAAGACCAAGGAACTACTCGGCTTAGTCGCCTCCGCTGTGCTTCGCTGTGACGACTGCATCACCTACCACATCGTCCAGTGCGCCCAGGCCGGCTGGAACCGTGCCCAGGTCATCGACGCGCTCAATGTCGCCTTGGTTGTAGGCGGCTCTATCACCATTCCTCACGTCCGGCGTGCATTTGCCACAATGAGAGACCTCCCAAGCTTGCGTTCATGAGGTACAATGGCTCCAGTAAATCAGCATGAGCACGACCCCTACAGCGATCGCCTCGACGAACGACAATGTCTACCACCGCCTGAAATCTTTTACAGGCGCGGGTCTGTTCCTGCTTTTGCAACGTTCCCCAAAGCTTCTTCAACTTCATCGTAACGAGCAAGCCTGGGCTTTTGTGCGTATCGCTCTCGGAATTTTCGGCGCGGCCCTGGTCGTTCTTCCTCTCAGCTTGTGGAGCGGCTACATCACTGCGGTCTTCGGGCTCGCCATGTTCCTTCTCTCGATCCTTCTTCCTCCTGCGGAAACAGAATCGGACACCGACCGCAAAGCGCGCGAACTCGGCGCACTCACCGTTGTCAGTGGTGGCGAATATCAGCCCGGCAACGCTGCCGCCTCCGAAGTTCGCCTTTTCGTTTCTCCATCGCACATCTGGGCGCTCGACCGCAATTTCAACCCGTTGCTCGTCATTCCCGCTCCCGAAATTTCCATTCTCCGCGTTGAACCTGCGGAGGACCGTTGGCTCCTCTCTGTTCGCTGGGCCGACTGTAAAGCCGATTTTTCCTACGACGGATTTTTTGCAGAACGCTTCGCTCGTCTCGCGGATGAATCCATTCGCGCGGCCGTACCTGCTTTGTTTCCACCAGACGTCAAGAGCCGGGCGCACGTTGCCCGCGCTTAGTCCTTCTTTCGTTTGTATTACTGGATCGATTCTGTAGCGGTATTTGTGTCAAAATAGCCTCTATGGCCAGAGGCTGGGAGAGCAAAGACGTGGAATCCCAAGTAGAAGAGAAACAGCTCGAGCAGAAGAAGGCCGCCCCCTCGTTACCCCGCGGCCACCGTACTCCCGAGCAGATTCGTGTCGATCAGGAGCGCAAAGACTTGCAGCTTTCTCGTACCCGCATCGCCAACGACCTGGAAGGCGCCTCCAATCCCAATCACCGCAAGTCCCTGGAAGCAGCTCTAGCCTATCTAGACAAGAAAATCTCCGCCCTGGACTAACCACCTCATGAATTCGTAGGGACGCAGCATTGCTGCACCTCATGTCCGCAAGATCTCCACGTCGGCCTTGCGTCACAGCCATTCCTGCTTGCCCTGAGCGCAGCGAAGGGAGCTGTCCTCTTCGATCCCAGTGAATCCACTAGTCGCCCAAACTTGAGGGTGCCCCACCCTTCGTTTTAAAGGGTGGGTCTTCCGCTCTAACGCCACCGTCGTCTTGTCCAACTCTTTCTCGCGCCCGCCTTGTGGCACAGCCATTCCTGCTTGCCCTGAGCGCAGCCAACGGGGTTGTGCTCTTTCCCACTCCCAAACTTCAATTTTCGCTGTGTATTGAATTTTTCGCTGTGCAAAGCTGTCATTCTGAGGGCATCCGACAAGGATGCTACCGAGGGTTCTAGTATTTCCGATGCCGCCGCCAAAACCCACAAATCTCAATCCGTAAACACCACTCCAACCGCCGTCGTCCCCTTTTCCACGCCTTCCTCAATCCGCACCACGTACCCGCGCAACTTCATTTCCTGCATGCCTTCTGCGCTGGGCGTTTCCATTGTCACCTGCAACTCCGATTGAATTCGCGGGCTGTGCCTCAACGAAATCAGCGCTCCCTGCAACGATAAGTCGCGCACAATGGTTTCTTCTTCAAACTTCTGCCCCTCGGCCGTCAGTCCGCTGACGTTCGCCCGAAATTGCGCTTCACGTCGCAGCGACGTCCGAGTTCCCGGCATGTGCGCCTGCACCGGCTCGCCCGCCGCTCCCAACGTAATCACCATGCCTTCGCTCGCCGCAAAAACCGAATCGAACTCCTCGCGCGCCTGCCGCAACAGCTCATCCACCATGCGGTCCGTGGAATCCGGATCGTGATGAAACAACACCAACGTCTTGGCGTTCATTTCCCGCGCGAGCTTCACTCCCTCTTTCCATGAAGAGTGCCCCCAGCCCTTCCGCGTAGTCGCCAATTGCGTCGGTGTAAATTGCGCATCATTAATGAAAATGTCGGCGCCGTCCGCGAGCTCCCGCAGCCCCTTATCCAGCTTCGCGTCACCCGGCTCGTTATCCGTCGCGTACACCACGACCCCCGCCGGAGTCTCAACGCGAAAGCCCAGGCAGCCTTGCGGATGGTTCAACCACCGCGTCACTACCTTATTGTTTCCAATCGCGAAACTTTCCCCGCCTTCCACTTCACGGAATTTCCGCCGCGCGCTCATCGCCGAAAAATCCACGGGGAAATAAGGCAGCGCCATTTGCGTCTCAAACACCTGCCGCAGCGAATCGCGCCCCAGAAATTTCGACCGGAAGCTGTAGAACTGGAATTGGTTTTTCTCTACGTACAACGGCGAGAAAAACGGCAGACCCTGGATGTGGTCCCAGTGATAATGCGTCACCATGATGTGCGTTTCTTCGGGACGCGCCGCATCCGGCTCGCCATTACTCCACCGGCTACCCAATGTCCTCAGCCCGGTTCCACAATCCAGAATGATGTGCGATCCATCCGGAGCCACTAGCTCCAGGCAAGGCGTGTTCCCGCCATAACGCCACGTCGCTGGATCGACCGTAGGCGTCGACCCGCGCACTCCCCAGAAACTCAATTTGGCGATCGGGTTAGTCATTGCACCCTGGGTTCAGCATTTCACGTGCGAAACGCCCGCGCCCAAGCACCAACGCAAGCGCGTTTCTTACGCACCTTTCTCGATACTGGCAGTCAAACACTGGACCGTCAACGGAATCGCTCCCCCTTGGTGTCATACTGCCCAATAACAACCTTGATTTGCGGCGGTGCGCGCGCCGTGGCAAGCTCGTAGACTATTTCCATGCAAGAGCGCCCTCACGACCACGGTCCCGCATTGAGCTGCGCTCCCGCGCATGATCACTCCCACGACCATGGCCACGATCACCACGGACATGCCCATCCGCCCATGAGCCCTTCCATCCTGGCTTGGGCCATCGTCGCTACACTCTGCCTCGTCGTCGCGGAGATCTTTGGCGGCATCCTCGGCCGCTCGGTCGCTCTGCTCAACGACGCCGTGCACAACCTTTCCGACGTTCCCGCCCTCGGTATCTCTTGGCTCGCCATGCGTTGGGCGCAGCGTCCCGCCGACTCCGAGCGCACCTACGGCTACCATCGCGCCGGCACTCTCGCCGCCTTCACCAACGCCTTTGTTCTGGTGATTTTGTCGCTCTGGCTGGGCTATGAAGCCCTCCAACGCCTACGCTCGCCCGTGGAAGTCGTCGAAAGCTGGATGATCTGGACTTCACTCGCCGCCCTCTGCGTCAACGGCGGCATCACTCTAGCCCTGGTCCGCGGCCACTCCGACCTCAATCTTCGCAGCATCCTCGTTCACAATTTCGGCGATGCCCTATCCAACATTGCCATTATCATTGGCGCCGTCATCATGCATTTCACCGGCGCGCATTGGATCGACCCGCTCTTGGGTCTCGCCATCGGAGTTCTCGTCCTCTACTCCTCTATCGGAATTCTCAGGGAATCCACTCACATCCTTCTCGAAGGGCGTCCGCGCGAAACTCGCGTTGAAGAAGTCGCCCGTGTCATCCTCTCCGTCGAACACGTCACCGAAGTTCACGACGTCCACATCTGGTCTCTCGGCGGCAATCACAATGCGCTGAGCTGTCACGCGCGCATTCCCGACATGCACATGGACGAGTGTGAGAAAATCCTCGCCTCTATCAAACGACAACTCGCTTCCCAATTCGCCATCGAACACGTAACTGTCCAACTCGAACGCGCTGGACTCCCCGCCACCTCCGGCTACGTCATGCCCGAACCCCTCCCCAAATCCTAGAACCCCTTTTCTTAGGGTCCAGCATGCTGGACCCCGTGTCCGCAAGATCGTCGCCGCTAAGGTCTTTCCGTAGTTCCTCGCGTTGTGGCACAGTCACTCTTGACTGTGCGCCTTTGCATGCAAACAAATCCTTGCAGCCCTAAGATGCAGCCCACAACGGTGCGCCTTCGTGGCACTTGTGGCAGTTATTCAGCGGAAACGCCACCTTTCCATGACAGGCTCCGCAATATCGCCCTTCAATGTTTAGGAGCATCGAGTACTGCACGGTCTCTTTCTTCGCTGTCGGAAATATCTCCGGATGACACAGTTCGCAGCCGTTCCACACGGTATGCTTCTGGTGCGAAAACCCGACGGGCGTCACGAAGGAAAATTCCTTCTTCATCCCGAAGTCCTCGCGGCCCTTCATTTCCGCTTTTCTTACTGAGATCCCTTCCACGAAATCGGCTGGCTTGATCGCTCCCGAATTTTCCGCCACCTCCCAATCCACTCCGTAGACTCCCTTGGGAAACTTGGCGGTGAACTCTTTGTACTCGTACTTCCTTGCGTCCTTTTTCCCTGCAGAGTGGCACCTGTCGCATTCCTGGCCACTTTTTTCTTCGGAACACGCCGCCGCAAACAACGCCTTCCCCTCGAATACCCTGCTTCCATCGTGGCAAGCTCCGCAGTGAAAGCCTTCGCGGTTGCTTTGTGCTCGGATGCCCGTGCCATTCGCCTGCATGGCAAACCCAACATCCACGTGGCACACCCTGCACGTAAATTTGGAGCGGTGCAACCAATGATCGAATACCACAGCTTTACCCGCTGGCGTGCAATCCGCTCGCAAAATCACTTTCCCATAATCCGGAGGTTCCGGCGGCGGCTTCGGCAAATAAATCTGACCAGCACCTGTGAAATTTGCGGTGAGCAAAACCAGGCAAGCTATTTTCAACGGCGCCAGTCGCCGCTCAATTCTTCTCGCTTTTCTTGGATTCCAGCACGTAAGCATAAAGGCCTCGGCATGTCTTCAGTCGCTTCAGGTAGACCTTTTTTCGCGTTTCATCCAGCTTTTCCAATTGCGGCATCAGTGCATCGCATCTCTGTACCAGAGCCGCGAGCTGTTCTTGCGAATAACTCATTGCGTCCTGGGTCCTCGAGCAAAGTTCGTCAAACTCTTTCTGCCATCTCTCATCCCCCGCAGCTCCCAGAGATGTAGACGTATTGGAGTTGGTCTGGCCCACTACTTGCCCGCATTGTAGCCAGGCCAGACCCCCGCACAGAATCAATGCCATCACAATCGCTCTTGCCCAGCGCATCATTCCCTCACAACGAAACGGATTTCGCGTGGCAGCGCTGGCAGTCGGTCAATGGAAATGCCACGGTCGTGTGGCATGCTCCGCAAGACTTGCCCTCCGATATATCCACCATCGAGTAATGCGAAGTGCCCTTCTTCACCCCCATAAAAATGTCCGGATGGCACAATTCACATCCATTCCATACCGTGTGCTTCTTGTGCGAGAAGATAATGTCCGGCATTCCCTCGACTTTCGGATTCAGGTCAAAGTCCTTCTGCACCACCAACGCGCTCCCTCTGGCCGATACTCCTTCCAGGTATCGCGCGGGCTTGATCAGTCCCAACTGCTCCGATTTTTCCCAGTCGATTCCGTTCCCAAATCGCTCCTTTGGCAAAGGTCCACTGAATTGCGCGAAGTCGTGGTCGGACTTCACGTTCTTTCCGGCGGAATGGCATCGCTCGCACTTTCTCGTGTCGTCGGCGCTGCCCGTCTTGCTGCAAGCTGGAAACACTATCTTCCCGTCGTTCCCTGACTTTCCGTTGTGGCAAGCTCCGCAGTAGTAGCCTTTCGCGTTGTCCGCCGCCGTGATTCCTGTTGCGCCAGCCTTCATCGCGAAACCTACATCCACGTGGCACACGCGGCAGGTGTATTTAGCCCTGTGGATCCAATGCTCGAACACAACGGGAGCTGTCTCTTTGTCCGAATAATTACGGATCACGACTCGCCCATATTCGTAGGGCAGCGGCCTTTTCTTTTTTGTTCCCAATTGAGCGAATGCGGATGAGCAAAAAGTGAGGATCACCATTCCAGCGAAAAATCTTCTTACATTCATCGAGAACCTCCTTCCCGATGGAACTCTCAAACTGTGCGGGAGGCTAGACGAGAGGTACGCTAACGTCGCGTTTCGCTACTAACAGTATTCCTTCCCACCAGCAGCATTCTCCGCATCCTGTTACGGGCGCGCTAACCTCTCCGCCGTGCGCTGCCATTTGGTGTTGCTTACGCCACTTCAAAACGCTCACCAGCAGTCGAGACACACCTCGATCGTTTGCGGGTTTACCGTCAGTGCGTAGATTGCAAATCTGTTCGGACCTGGATCTTGGAAATGGTGCTGTTTTGCCTACTGGTGCTCTGCTTGGTTGCTGCTCCGCTAGAATTTTTGGTGGTAGTTTGGCCTGCTCCCTCTCCCCAGCTACGGGTCTGAGTTTCGCAGTGCTCTCAGAACACAACACATTCAGTCCCGTTCGCCGGATTGTCAGTGACTCGAATCACCCTCCCCGGCCAACGTGGGCACATTCTTCATTCCTTACCGGCTATTCCCCTCGCAGCGATTCAGCCAGACTCTCCAGATTTTGCGGTAACACGCGAATCACTCCGCCTCGCGGGCTATCGATATCCGCAATCAGAAAAAACGAAATCGCCAACGCGATCGGCAACACCAGTAGTAAAAATCCGCTTCTGTCATGCGCTCCGTAGCCCAAGAGTACATTGCAAAATATCGCGATGGCGACAAGCAGAATCCACGCCGCTGTCGGAACCCGATTCCGCCACCCTGCCTGTGTGTATCCTTCCGAATTCAACACGTCGTTCATTCCGCTTACTGCCAGACCATTCATCACCGTGGGCTGCGCTGCTGCCGGTCCTTTTACCGCGGACCACAGTTCGTTCTGCAAACGCGCCGTATCTGTTTTGATCTGACTTAAATGTTCCGCATGACGCGAAAGGTAATACAATATTCGTTGATCCAGATATTGCTTCAGCAGTCCGCGCACTTTCGCCGCATCCGCTGCGGGCAGAAGATCGGCGCGCAAATATTCCGTTCCGATCGCATTCGCCTCGCTTTCCTCCAGGTTCTTCCTCTGGTCGTAACGATTCACCGCCATCGAAAATGTAAATCCGATGATCAGTCCCAGCAGCGTCAATGTGGCACCGGAAATCAGTGTGAAATCCTCCTGCGCTTGTCCCTCCATCCCACTGTGGCCCTTCCGCGCAAACACGCCGGCCTGCGCTGCAACCCACAGGGCAACGAGCGACAGCACAAACAGCAGCACCGGACTGTTCATCAGCAGCGTCATCCTCGCGTTCCACCTCCCGCGAGGAGTCTACAACACCTCGCCGCGAATTTAATTGCCCGCCAAACCACAACTTTAGAAGAATCCAGTGTGGAGCGAACTCTGGCTAAGTAAAAACAGAGCCCTCGCCGCGTGCCGCTCCATGCCGGCTTCGGCCCTGAAGCATCGCACTCCCATCCCGCCCTGATGACATTCGCGGCCATTTCCCCTATCGTGGACTCCGCCATGGTCCTCAAGTTTGTCGCGCACAGCCGCCGTGTCCTCACCATTGCCCGCCGTTTTGGTTGGCTTCCCGGCGCCCGCTACACCAATCTGCGCGACATTCGCCGCTGCGAGCGCGTCGGCTTCATCGACATCGAGTGGAAGAACTACTCCTTCCCACGCCATCTCGCCGCCGTGAAAGCGACGCGTCCAATTCTCACCGTCGCCATGGACATCCTCGACTCCCGCGCGCTCCCGCGTGTTCTCGACCAGGCTCACGAACTCAGCCAGTATTGTCAGCACGTTGTCGTCGTGCCTAAGCATCTTTCCCTGAAAGACAAGCTCGATCACGTCATCCCCAAACAATTTCTTCTCGGCTTCAGCGTGCCCACCAAATACGGCGGCACCGCCATTCCGCCACGTTATTTCCGGCGGCCCGTGCATCTCCTTGGCGGACGTCCCGACGTGCAGCGCAAACTGGCTGAATC
>DASXLU010000486.1:0-8188 GCA_036496065.1 Candidatus Acidiferrum sp. | reverse complement strand
TGGGCCGGTGCCATCAATAAATCGCGTCAACGGCGGCATCAGAATCTGCGGCCGCACCAGCAGAATTCCTGCTGCCAACGAAAATATCGCGCCCGCTTTGATGAACGCACTCAAATAGTCGCGCGGCGCGAGCAACAGCCATACCGGCAATGCCGATGCCGCAAATCCATACGCAATTAGGCAAAACGCTAGCGTCTCTCCACCCAACGTAAACGCCTTCGCCCATGCCGGTGAATTCGCCACCCACTGTCCCGCCACCACTGCGAACATCACCAGCGTCACGCCGATTATCGAAGCTTCCAGCACGCGCCCCGGCCGAAAATAACGCAGGTACACGCCCAGCAGCAGCGCCACCGGTACGGTCGCTGCCAAAGTAAACGTGGCCCACGGCGAACTCTTCAGCGCATTCACTATCACTAAAGCCACCACTCCCAGCAGAATGATCATGATCGCCAGTACTGCAAGTTGCGCGATCACGCCGCCGCGCTTGCTTACTTCGTCGCGCGCCATTTCTCCCAGCGTTTTTCCATCGCGCCGTATCGAACAGAACAGAATCACGAAGTCCTGCACGCAGCCCGCGAACGCTGCGCCTACAATCAGCCACAACGTTCCCGGCAAATATCCAAATTGTGCCGCCAACGTTGGGCCCACCAGCGGCCCCGGCCCGGCAATCGCCGCGAAATGGTGCCCAAACAGAACCCATTTGTTGGTGGGCACGAAATCGCGCCCGTCATCGTGCCGCTCTGCGGGCGTTGCGCGCGTATCATCCAGGGCCAGTAATTTCGCCGCGATAAATGCCGAATACAGCCGGTACGCGACCATATAAAAGCACGCTGCCGCCAGCACGAACCACGTCGCATTGATCGGCTCGCCGCGATGCAGCGCAACCGTGCTCAGCGCCACGGCGCCTACCGCCGCCACAGCAAGCCACAAAATAACCTTCGCAGTTTTCTTCACTAACCTTTCCCTCTAGCACCACTTGTCCTACGGAATGCTCGTGAATTCCAGCAGCGGGTACAATTCTTTCCACAGTTTCGACAAATCCTTCGCAAAGACGCAGCGCGTCGCGCACTCTGGTACCATCTTCTTTCGAACGATCCACGCCCGGATCTTCTTCCAATGGTCCGGCTCAGTCGGCCAGCCTTCGCGTTTCGTCCACTCACCCTTCTGCGTCTCGTACCAGTAGCTCTCGAATCTGCGGCCAAGCCGTGCCTTCTGTTCCTTTACCCACTGTGGATTCTCGGCGATCCGTGGCTCCGCAATCATCGCCAGCTTGGAGTCCCGGCGGGTCGCTCCGCAGTAAATACGAAAGCCCGCCGTCACGCAATCCACCGCGAGCGACACATAAAGCTGTCCATTCTCCTGATCTGTGGGCGATGGCAACTGAAATTTCAGGTACATCTGCGTCTTGTACAGCGTTTTGTCTTTGGCAAAACGAATATCGCGATTGATGCGCGAAAAGTTCTTGCCCGTTTTTCCGTTGATCTCGAAGCGCTCGTCGATCTCCAGCACCGCCGGCGTCACCTCCTCCAGCAGCCGCCGAAAGGGCCGAACAATCGTCTCCTGGTAACGCTCGCGATTCTTGTCCATCCACACTTTGTGATTATTTCTTTTGAGCTGCCGGAAAAACCCGAACGTCTCTTCCGTGAATATCGGCTCTACAATTCCCATGGCTCTTCCTCTTGGAGTGACTCAGACTACACCATTCCCATTCCGCGTCAATTGCACTATCCTTTCTCGCGCGCCGTCTGCGGCGTTGCCGCGTTCAGAAAACATTCAAAAGGTGGCCCATTGTTGACAAAAAGGCTTCGCTTTTCCGGTCTTTTCGTAACTTTTCTGCTAGGTTCTTTCAACATTTGCGGCGCGCAGGTCGCCAAGTCCCCCTCTAAGACAGAACCTTGGAAACCGGAAGATGTCATTTACGCCGAGAGCGTTTCCGACTTTACGATTTCCCCCGATTCTCATTGGGTCGCCTGGATCAAGTCCGAAGGAGACAAGGAGAAAGATGCACGCATCTCCAACCTGTACCTCTCCAGCCTTTCCGAGCAGCGCGAGATTCAGCTCACCCGCGGCTCCGACAATGTTTCGCAGCCGCACTTCTCCCCTGACGGCGAATCGCTTGTTTTTCTCAGTTCGCGCGCGCGCCCGCAAGCCAAGCCGGACACCGCACCCATGCAGATCTGGCTCATCAATCCGCACGGCGGCGAGCCTTATCCTCTGACCGAACTCGCTCGCGCCCCTCACCAAGTGGACTGGCTCGACAAAGACACGCTCATCTTCAGCGCCGAAGAAGATCCCACTGCCTTCGAGCAGGCGCAGAAAAAGAAGAAGGATGATTCCGAGGTCGTCGACGACTCCGAACACGAATCACCCGTCCGTCTCTTCAAAATCAGCGTGAAAGACAAAAAGATCACGCGGCTCACCAACAATACCGACTGGATTCAACGCTGGGCCGTTTCGAAAAATGGCAAATACGCCGTCGCCGTCCATGCCAAAAGCCTGCACTACGTCTTCGATCAGAAAGTTCCGCCGATCACCATCCTTCACAACCTGACGGATGGCTCCGAAACAGAAATTCTCAAGGAAGGCCGCATGCGCCCCGGCATGCTCTCTTGGGCACCGGACAATTCCGGCTTTTACGCCGCAATCCCGTTTTCGAATGATCCCAGATTCCTCACCGCCAGCATCGAGCAGCTTTATTTTTACGACGTTACGCGTGGCAAGGCGCAGCAAGTCGCGCTGGATTGGGAAAATGGTCTCGGCTCGGATTTGCACACCACGCAAGAGGGCTTCATCGCGCTGCTCGCCGCAGGCCATCGTTTCGAAGTTGCACGTTACACCCGCGAAAAGTCAGGCGATACCTGGAACTGGAAGCGCCAGTCCCTCGAAGGCGAGCACGCCCACAACATTTCCTATTTCGTCGTCAGCGACGACGGCAAATCGTTCGTCTACGAATATTCCACCGCCAGTAAAATGCCACAGCTATTCGGCGCCAAGCTGGATGGCACTAAAATTAATTCTCCCTCGCAAATCACCAAGCTCAACGAAAAGCTCGTCAAATCGCGCGTTTTCGCCAAAACCGAAGTAGTCCGTTGGACCGGCGCTAACAACGAAGAAGTGGAAGGCATCCTCTACTATCCAGACAACTACGAGCCCGGCAAGAAATATCCCGCCATCACCGCGATTCACGGCGGGCCCACCGGTTCCGACAAAGATTTGTGGGTGGAGAGCTGGGCCTATCCCATCAACTTGCTCACGCAGCGCGGAGCGTTTGTCCTGCGTCCCAACTATCACGGCAGCAACAATTATGGTTTGAAATGGGTGGAATCGATCTGCTGTGGCAAATATTACGACCTCGAAACGCCCGATATTAACGCCGGGGTGGACTTCCTGATCTCCAAGGGCCTCGTCGATCCCAATAAAGTCGCCACCATGGGCTGGTCCAACGGCTCGATTCTCTCTACCAGCCTCATCACCACCTATCCTGCGCGCTACAAAGTGGCCAGCGTCGGTGCCGGCGATATCGAGTGGATTAGCGATTGGGGCAACGTGATGTTCGGCGATTCCTTCGACTCCTATTACTTTGGCAAGTCGCCCATGGAAGATCCCGAGCTGTACATTCGCAAGTCCCCGTTCTTCAAAATGGACAAGGTGCAAGCGCCCGTCCTCATTTTTCACGGCACCGCCGACAACAATGTTCCTCCAGCGCAAAGCTGGTCCTACTTCCGTGTGCTGCAGTATTACGACAAGGTGCCGGTCAAGTTCGTCGTCTTTCCCGGCGAACCGCACGGTCCGCGCAAGCTGACGCACCAGATGCGCAAAGTCGATGAAGAAATGGCCTGGTTCGACAAGTATTTCTTCAAGACCACGCCTCCCGTAAACGAAGCTCTCAAGACTGGCTCTCCGCTCGACGCCGCTCTGCGCACCAAAACCGTCTCCCACGTTGGCGAAGCTTACGGCACACCCTTTGCCGGCAAAGGCAAATCCGTGCTGACGCCAGAGGTCGTCAAGCGCAACGACCTCGAGATCGCTCGCTTCGAAGTGACCCGCGCACAATTCGCCGCTTTCGACAAAAACTACAAAGTCGATCCTGGCACCGAAAACTACCCCGCGAACGGCGTCACTTTCGATCAAGCCAAAGCCTATGCCGATTGGCTCTCCAAACTCACCGCACAGTTGTGGCGCGTGCCTGCCGAAAACGAGGTTCAGTCTCTCTACGACAAAAAAGAGGGCGAGAACACGCTGGATTACTGGGCCGCTTATGCGCCGAATCCTGACGACGCCAATCGCCTTCGCGAAAAAGTGAAGGAACTCCCCGGCGCCGCTCCACTGCTAAAGCCCGTCGGCTCGTTCGCCGGCCAAGGCAATGAGACAGAGGAGTTGCTCTTCGATCTCGGTGGCAACGTCGCGGAGTGGGTCGCCACCTCTGACGGCAAGGGCAAAATTCTGGGCGGCAGTGCCGACTGTCCCGCAGACGCTCGCTCGAATTGTGCCCCGCAGCCAGCGTATATTGGGTTCCGTGTGGTTCGCGGCGCGCCATCCGCTCCCGCAACATCCGCCACAGCGAGCGCAGCCACCAAGGATTAGCATGCGCCGGAAAAACGTCCGCTGGCTTCCTTTGCTCACCTATTTCGCTCTGTTGGCACTATATATTTTAAGTGCCACGCCGGCTCGCGCGGTTGAAGTCACCAAAGACGACGTCGACTTCCGCAAAATTGTCTACGTCAGCAAAGACGGTGCCCGCCTACCGTACCGTCTCTACGTTCCACACTCCTATTCCAATCAGCAGAAGTATCCGCTGGTCTTATGGCTGCACGGCGGCACGGGCCGCGGCTCCGACAACCTGAAACAGCTCGACAGGCAGAACCAGCTCGGCACGCATTTCTGGATTGCTCCCGACGTTCAAGAGAAATTCCCCGCGTTCGTTCTCGTTCCACAGTGCCCTTCCGGTGAGGTCTGGGCCGATCCCGAATTCAACCAACCAAGCAAAGCCTTGCTGCTGACCATTGAGATCCTGGCCAAAGTCCAAAAGGATTACTCGATCGATGCCGATCGCATTTATCTGGCTGGCCAGTCCATGGGCGGCTCTGGGGTATGGTCCTTGCTGCAAAATTATCCAGAAAAATGGGCAGGCGCATTGGTGTTATCGGCTTACGACACCTTTACCGCACCAGAGGCCATCGCGCAGATTCCCTTGTGGGTCTTCCAGGGCGATGAGGACATGTCCGTGCCCGTGGACATGGTCCGCGATATGATGAAGCAACTCAAAAAGGTTCACGCCAACTTGCGCTACACCGAATATCACAAGATGGATCATGAAGTGTGGACGAAAGCCTTCGCTGAGCCCGATCTGCTGCCCTGGCTTTCGTCGCAAAAGCGCAATCAAGCCGCACAGGGCCAACTTGGCTCTGGCGCTGCGCCGCCCTCGCACTAATCTATCAACATGAGCGAATTCACTCCCACCGAACGCACCCAGGTCAAGCGACTACCCAAGCGCGGCAAGTACGATCAGGAGACCGTCTACCAGATTCTCGACAGTGCCTTCGTCTGCCACGTCGGTTTTAACGTCGAAGGCCAGCCCTACGTCATTCCCACCAATTACGGCCGCTCGGGCAACACGCTCTATCTCCACGGCAGTGCCGCCAGCCGCATGCTTCGTTCGCTTAGCGAAGGCCTGCCAGTCTGCGTGACCGTAACTCATCTCGACGGCCTGGTTTTGGCGCGCTCCGCCTTCCATCACTCCGTGAACTATCGCTCTGTAGTGGTTTTGGGCACGGCACGACCTGTGACCGACCCCGCCGAAAAGATGGAAGCTCTTCGAATCTTTACGGATCACGTGATGAAGGGTCGCTGGGACGACGTCCGCCAGCCCACCGAGCAGGAGTTGAAGGCTACCTCGGTGCTGTCGCTTTCCTTGGAAGAAGTAAGCGCCAAGGTGCGCACGGGTGGACCCATCGATGACGAGGCTGACTACAGCCTCTCCATCTGGGCTGGTGTTTTGCCTCTCGCAACCGTTGCCAAGCCGCCCATTCCCGATGCCCGGTTAGATCAGGGAATTCCTGTTCCCGGTTACCTAAAAGAACGCTTAGATTAGCCTTCTTTTACTTTCACGAAACATACCGCCCGTTTCCATCGCCCTCATGATATCCGAACAGCAAAACTCCTAAGTAAGCATCTACCATTCGTTAAATACTTGCGATATAGTTCAACTGGCGATTGAATCCGCAGATTCATTTGCGGAGTAGGGTTTTAACGGAGGTCGCTATGATTATTGGCGAACGTTTGCGCCTGCTTCGCGAGCAGAAAAAACTCTCGCAAGGCGACATTGAGAATCGTACCGGACTGCTACGCTGTTACATTTCGCGCGTCGAAAACGGCCACACGGTTCCCGCGATTGAAACACTGGAAAAACTGGCCCGCGCTTTGGAATTACCTTTGCACCAGTTTCTTTACGATGGAGACGAGCCCCCCGAACCGCCCACGCCCGCGGGCCGCTCCGGCGCTCCTGTGTGGGGCGCCGCCGGAAAAGATGCGCGCTACGTCCGTAAACTTCGGCAGTGTCTCTCGCGCATGAAGGAAGAAGATCGCAAGCTTCTGCTCTTTACCGCGCAAAAGATGGCTGTCGCCGATAAGCGCAAATAACCTGCAGCGCGTTTTCGTGCTCACTTACAGGCCATCCTCGCCAGAGGTCGGCGCTTAGCTAGTTCGCCCAGCGCTCCGAACTCGACAGCACCTGGATCATCTCGTCGTACGAGCGCATTGCCTCGTCCACCAGCGGCTTTGCTGTTTCCACGGCAACTCGTAGGTTCGCCTGATACTGTGCCAGGTCTTCGGGCTCTTCCAGAATGGTCTTGCGCAGCGCTGCCATATCCGTCATCAATCCCGTCAGCGCGGCGTGTAACGACTTCACGTGTCCCAGCGTCATCGCCAGGAATTCCTGCAAGCACTCATCATCTCGTTCGCGGATTTCTGCGTCCAGATTCAACATGCTATTCCCTCTTCTCTTCGTCAAATAGGGCACCGGTTTGCCTTGTCTTTCGTAATTCCACTGCGGCCGCAAGGACAGCGGTCATGCACGATTGGAGTAGGAGAAAAAGGAACGGGAAAACGTGCGGGGGCGAGTATGGAAGCAGAGAGGGCCCGAGGCTGTGATATTCCGCACGGCCCTTTGTGAGCAACGTCACTAAGGGCGCCTATTTTCGTCTTTGCGCGACCAGGTCAGGAAGACTCAAGACTTAGTGGCAGGAGCATCCACCGCCACAGCAACCACCTCCGCCGCCAGAGAACCCGCCAGACGGCGTCGAAGAGCCTCCCGAAGCGGATGTCGCAAATACTGACAGTTGGATCGTGGCTTTCTTGCTGGAGCATTGGGGGCAGGTAATCTCTTGCTGCTTGTTGATGACAATTTTCTCGAAGTGTTCGTTGCAGCTATCGCAGATATATTCGTAGATCGGCATGATGTTCCTCGGGCTACCGCTTCCCCTCGATTATAGCAAAAACCAATCGCACTACCGGCTCCGCGGCTGTAGGGGCCCAGCACTGCTGGACCTCATGTCCGCATGATCGTAACCCGTCCTCCCAAACCTCTTCGACGTCCATATCTCAAGAATCTCAAGAATTCCCAGATTTCGCCAAAAAAATGACCCCGATTGCTCGGGGCCATCCAAGTATTGAATTGTAGATTATTCCTTAGTCACCCGCGACGGCTTCCGTAGCCTCTTCGGTGGCCTTGGCCGTTGGCGCTCCATGGCCGTTACCATTTCCGTTGGCCGGAGCAATCGTCACCGGTTTGAAGTTGCCCGGAACCGCTTTGGCAATGTCGCTCACGGTGCCGATCTGCACCACGGTCGGCTGCGGCTTCTTCAGAACAAGTTCTTCATAAATAGCGCGAACTTTGGCCTGTTCCTCTAGAGCCTTCTTGCGGCGTGCCCGGTTCTCTTCGGCAGCGGTCACCGGGATGTCGTGTTCGACGTGGCGCACACGAGCGGCATCGTCGGCATCAATCACCAGCGAGTGTTCGTAGGACCCGAGGTTCACGTTCTTGCCCTTCGCATAAATCTCGTGTTTCCCGTGGTTCTTGTACCACTCGGCCACAGTCGCGTTCTTGTGCATGTTCTCGATGATCTGACGCCAGCCCACGCCAGTGTTGTACGCGCAGAAGCTGATTTCGCCCTGCTGCGTGCCGTAG
>DASXLU010000485.1:0-2453 GCA_036496065.1 Candidatus Acidiferrum sp. | reverse complement strand
GCTGGCTGCCAAAAAACTCTGCGAGTAACTGACCCGCAGTTGCGTCCGATACAAGAGACACTGGACGCGCAGTTGCCGCAAGGGTCTTCCGAACAGCAGGTACTCGCCTACCTCGAGGCTCGCGGTTACCCGATCGAACCGGCTGAGAAAAAAGGAACCATCGTCACCACCATTCGCCACATCGATACGCAGAAAGTGCAGCCCGTAACCGCGCGGGTCACCTTCTATTTCGACGCAACCAATAAACTGAACACCGTAGAGATTCAACGTACGATGAACAAACCCATCCAGTAACTCTCCCGTGTTCCTGCCACCATAACCGGTGGGCCAGCAACAACAGCGTGTTAGCCTGAATAAATTGAAGGAGATCCCGGAATGTGCGGAATTGTCGGCTATATCGGCTCCAAAGCAGTTGTTCCCGTCATCGTTGAAGGACTGCGCAAGCTGGAGTATCGCGGATACGACTCGGCTGGAATCGCCATTGTCGGAGCGGACGGCAAGCTGCAGCTTCGCCGGGCGCCAGGCAAACTCCGCAACCTCGAAGAAGTGATCCAGAAGCAGCCGCTGGACGGCGGAAGCTACGGAATCGGGCACACGCGCTGGGCAACGCACGGCCGCCCCACCGAAGAGAATGCTCACCCGCATCGCGATTGCACCGGCCAATACGTGGTGGTGCACAACGGGATCATCGAAAACTATCTCGAGCTAAAAGAAAAGCTGCAAAGCCAGGGACACAAGTTTGTCACCGAAACAGATACGGAAGTTGTCGCGCACCTGGTGGAAGAATATTCCAAGAAGCTGCCGTTCGAAGACGCGGTGCGCACCACGCTGAAGCAGTTGCGCGGAATCTACTCGCTGGTCTTTCTGTCAGCCAAAGATCCCCAAAAGCTGATTGCGGCGCGCATTGGACCGCCCTCGGTGATTGGCTTGGGTGACGGCGAATATTTCGTAGCCAGCGACATCCCGGCGCTGCTGGAGCATACCCGCGAAATGTTCTTTCTGCAGGATGGCGACGTGGCCGTGTTGAGCAAGAATGGCGTCCGCGTCACCGACCTGGAAGGCAAGCCCGTGGAACGCCCCGCGCACCATGTGGCCTGGGATCCAATCATGGCCGAAAAGGGCGGCTACAAGCATTTCATGCAGAAGGAAATTTTCGAACAGCCGCGAGCGGTCCGCGACACGTTGCTGGGCCGCATTTCGCAGGACACCGGGAAAGTTTTCTTGGACGAGATGCACATCAGCGAAGATCATTTCCGCGAGTTCCAGAGTGTCCGCATCGTGGCTTGCGGTACCAGTTGGCACGCAGCACTTGCTGGGAAATTTATGATCGAGAGATTGGCTCGCATTCCGGTGGAAGTCGACTACGGCAGCGAGTTCCGCTATCGCGATCCCATCCTCGACGCTAAAACGCTGACGATTTGCATCAGCCAGTCCGGTGAAACCGCCGACACATTGGCGGCGCAGCGCGAAGCCAAGCACAAAGGCTCGCCCACCGTCGCAATCTGCAACGTAAAAGGCTCCATGATTACGCGCGAGGCGGCAGGCACGATTCTGACCCACGCTGGCCCCGAAATTGGCGTGGCATCGACAAAAGCCTTTACCGCGCAGCTTACGGCATTGTTGCTGCTTGCCTCCTACATGGGTCAAGTTCGCGGCAAACTCTCGCCTGAAGCTGCTCGTACGCTGATGCTGGAGTTCACGCAGATACCGCACAAGATTGAGAGCGTGTTGCAAGCCGACGAAACCGGCTTCTACGAAACGCTGGCGCGGCAATTCTTCCGCACTACCGATTTTCTGTATCTCGGCCGCGGCATTCACTATCCGATCGCACTCGAAGGCGCGCTGAAGCTCAAAGAAATATCCTATATTCACGCAGAGGGCTACCCTTCGGGCGAAATGAAGCATGGACCGAACGCTCTGATCGACGAGAACCTGCCGGTAGTAGTGCTGGCGACGCGCGACGAATCCGACCCGGCTTCAATGACGCTCTATGAGAAAAGCGTTTCGAACATAAAAGAGGTCAAGGCGCGCGACGGCATCGTGATTTCCATTGTCACCAAGGGTGATCGTCAAGCCAAGGAAGCATCGGACCACATCATTGAGCTGCCGCCGGCGCCGGAGCTCTTGTCGACGTTATTGGAAATTGTGCCCCTGCAATTGTTGGCGTACCACATCGCCGTGCGGCGCGGGTGCGACGTGGATCAGCCCCGAAATTTGGCAAAGTCGGTTACGGTCGAGTAAGAAAGGCCCCTTTTTCGTTCCAAATTCGTGCGAATAGTGCCCTTTTACCCATCAAAAAACGTCAGTTTTTAGGACTTTTGGGGGCTTTCGGATAGGTAAACCAGCTCAAACTTGACCTCTTTTTGGCGTCACAACTTCAAACTGGAGTTTCCGTTACAATAGGGACATGCGGGTCCGCCTCTTTGTTTTGTTTGCTTTACTGATCGGTTTCC
>DASXLU010000484.1:0-9469 GCA_036496065.1 Candidatus Acidiferrum sp. | reverse complement strand
GCGGGCTGCGGCCCCGCCGTATTTTGGCCAAATGCGCAAGAACCGAATGCAAAGCTGAACAGAGCAAGAATCGCCGCAACAAAACGAAAGCAAAACAAGCAGCGCGCCATATATTCTCCTAATTCCCGCACTCTGTATATCACAGGCACCTACGCCATGGAGCAAAGGATCCTAAACTGTGCGGCCGCCTCGCTTCGGAGGCGCTTCGACATGGCTGCCACAAGTCGCTTTGTGGGCGGAGCCGCCGGTGGCGTGCGCAGACAAGCTAGGCTTGAGAATTTACTTGTGCCCGGTGCTTTTGCACCACTGCGGCAAGTGACTTGGCGGCTTCGGTGATTTTGTGGGACTCGTTGCGGCGGAGGGCTGCCAGGTCCGCAAGTTCCGCGCCGATTCCTAATGCAAAAGCTCCTGCAGCAAAATACTCGCCGGCATTTTTCAAGCTAACACCGCCGGTCGGAATAAATCGGCAATCCTTGAACGGCGCCCTCAGTGCTTTGATGTGGCTTGGCCCTCCCCCACTTCCGCACGGGAAAATTTTGATGACGTCGATGCCCATCGCCAGCGCCGCCATCACTTCCGTCGGAGTGAATGCACCGGGAATAGCCAGTACGCCGCGCTTCGCTGCGATCTCAAGCACATCCGCGGATAGCCCGGGGCTTACCAGGAAGCGTGCGCCTGCGTCTAAGCACACCTCTGCTTGTTTCGCATTTAAGACGGTGCCTGCTCCAACCAAAAAACTATCGTTGGCACGGGCGACTTCGCGCAGCACTCGGGGAGCATCCGGCACAGTCATAGTAATTTCGACGATGGAAATGCCGCCGGCGAAGATGGCCTCTACTGCCCGGGACGCCTCCGCATGGTGGGCGGCGCGAATCACCGGCACGATTCCGATCTCGCCGATTTGCCGAATTGTGTCTTCTACGTTCATGAATCGTCCCTCAGCGCGAAATGCGGGCCGTTCCTCCGTTCATAACTTGCAGAATTTCCTGTAGCGTCGCCATCGAAGTATCGCCAGGAGTTGTCATCGCCAGCGCGCCATGAATAGCCCCGCATTCCACCGCCCAGCCGATATCTCGGCCGGAGAGAAGTCCATAGATCAAGCCGGAAGCAAACGAGTCGCCGCCTCCAACACGGTCGTATATTTCCAAGTTCTCGCGATTTGCCGCGTGGTAGAAATTCCCGTCCGAATAGGCGACCGCGCCCCAATCGTTGCGTGTGGCCGTCTTTGCGTTGCGCAGTGTCGTGGCCACCACCGAAAGGCCGGGAAAATCGCGTTTTACCTTCTCGATCATTCTTTGAAAAGACTCGCGATCGAGACGAGAATGCGCGGCATCGACTCCCTCCACTTCGTAACCAAGCGCCGCAGTAAAATCCTCTTCGTTGCCAAACAAAACATCCACCAGCGACACGAGCGTGCGATTGACGGCCTGCGCCTTTTCCTTGCCGCCGATCGACGACCACAAAGATGCACGATAGTTCAAGTCATACGAGACGATCACTCCAGCGCGCTTCGCTACTTCCATGGCCTCGCGAGCCACCTCTGGCGTGGTCCCCGAGAGCGCGCAAAAAATTCCTCCGGTGTGAAACCAGCGTGTACCTTGCTCCGAGAAAATCTTGGTCCAGTTTATTTCGCCGCGTTTCAATTGCGACACCGCGGTGTGGCCGCGGTCGGAGCAGCCAAGGGCCGCGCGCATCCCAAACCCACGTTCGGTAAAATTCAATCCGTTGCGAACCGTGCGGCCCACGCCGTCGTATTTCGCCCAGCGTAAGTGTTCCAGGCTTACTCCGCCCTGTAACATCAGGTCTTCGACTAAACGGCCAACAGGATTGTCGGCTAGCGCGGTGACAATCGCCGTGTCCAGCCCGAAGCACCGCCGCAGCCCTCGCGCCACATTGTATTCGCCGCCACCTTCCCATGCCCGAAACTCGCGCGTGGTGGAAATTCGCACATCTCCGGGATCGAGTCGCAGCATGACCTCACCCAGGCTGACCAGGTCCCACCGGCATCCTTCTTTTGCCTTGATCTTCATGCTTTCTTTCCGTCTTCCATCAACACGCCAAATTCCGCACCAACGCCCGACAGCGGCCGATCCGGTTCCACCAGCAGCCAGGCAAGTCCACCTGCAATACTCAAAACCGCCGCCACAAGGAAGGAAGACGTCCATCCATACTGCTGCGCAATTGCTGGAGTGACCGACGCGGTCAAGGCGCCGCCCAATTGTCCACCCATGTTCATGAATCCAGATGCCGAACCGGCGCTACCTCCGGCGATGTCTGCAGTCACCGACCAGTAAGAACTTTGCGAAAGGTACAGCGCTCCAGCACCGCCAGAAAGCACTATTCCGGCTACAGAAGGACTTGCGGCGCGCGAACCTAACACCAAAAACGCCGCGGCGAGTAGCAACGCCAGAAAGCCAACTCCGCACCGCCCAATTCGCTTGCCGTAAGATCGCGTAAGCGCGTCGTTGATCGCACCTCCACCCAAGCTGCATGCAACGATGGCCAGAGGAGGCAAGGTGCTGTAAAAGGCGCTGGCCTTCAGGTCCATTCCACGCACTTTGGCCAGATAAATGTAGAACCAACTAAAGAAAATCCATGCCACATAACCGAAACAAAAATAACTTGCCGTTACCGCAAGAAGGCTTTTACTTGTGACGATGCTTCGCCAGGACGTCTCGCTTTTTGCTGTGGCGGTGTTAGCGCTGGAGTGGGCGACGGCATCAGGTGCAGTTGCGCGATCATTCCGAATATACGAGAGTTCCGACGAGGTGGTATACGGATGTTGTTCGGGCCGATCGCGTGCGATCAGATACCATATCAGCCCTGCCAATAACCCAATGAGCGCGCTAGCCCAGAACGAACTGCGCCAACCGTAGCGCACCATGATAAATGTGACCAGCGCAGGCGCTATTCCTGCTCCTGCTCCCACTCCTGCGAAGATCATTCCGTTGGCTATGCCGCGTTCTTGCGGCGGAATCCACTGAGAAACGAATTGGTTCGATGACGGATAAATGATGGCCTCGCCCGCTCCGAGCAGAAAGCGCACAAGGATAAAGAACAGCAGAGCGAGCGCACCTTTAGTTGGCAACGAGGCAGTCAGTGCCGTAAAAATTCCCCACCACACGACGCCGGCGGTCAGAACTCGCCGTGGACCGAACCTGTCGACGAGCCATCCCCCGGGCGTTTGAAATAGCGCGTAACCCAGCAGAAATGCGCTGAAGACCCATCCGAGCTGCACGCGGCTAAGGCTGTATTCGTCCGCAAGAGAACTCCCGGCAATCGAAATGTTCACGCGGTCCAGGTAGGAAATTCCGCTGAGCACGAACAACCAGAAAATCAGCAGCCAGCGTACGTGACTCGTCCCCTCCCTGGTCATGGGAGCGTCTCGGTAAGTTCGCTGGGCCTGCCGTTTCTGCGAAACATCTGCGTATCCCTATTCTTGCGAGAGGCGTTCATTCGCTAAGAGGCGTGAGCTTTCAGAACTGTCACCACTGCGTCGGCGATGATCTTGTCTTCGCCAGGTTGCAACATGAAGGAATTCATCGAGAGGACTTCGTGCTGCTCGCCAGTGCTGAGAACAATGGAAGGTTTGCCTTTGCGCAGCGCTGAGGAGATATCCCTCGGCGTTGCCGCGATTCTCTTATCCCAACGAATTTCCATGTGCGGCACATGGTTGGCCACGTCCGGAACGAAAAATCTCGTGGTCACTCCCGGGATCTTTGAGACCTCGGAGGAAATCATTTCCAGGCGTTGCTGCCATTCTTTGTTGAGAGCGTCGTGATCTTCCTGGAGGTAGCACTCGAGCGCCTTCACCATGCCGACGATTTCTTCTTTTCCTACTTTTTGACTGCGGCCAATGGTGTCTTCGTGAGGACTGTTGTTCAGCAGCGCATAGCTGACCAAATCTTTGCGGCCTACCAACATACCGGCGCATTGCGGGCCACGAATGGCTTTGCCTCCGCTAAACGCGATCAGGTCGAATCCCATGTTGGCGTAGTCCCAGAGGTGCGAGACGGGCGGAGTGTCTGCCGCAGCATCGATGAACGTGGGGATGTTGTGTTCCTTGCCCAATTTCGCCCACTCGTCCACTTTGATTTGTCCAGCGTCATTCGCAAAATTGCTGAAATGCATCATGGCCGTTTTCTCGTTGACGGCCTTCTGCACATCATCGCGGCTTTCAACTTCGACCAGCCGGATTCCTGTGGTTCGAAGCTGGTGATCAAACGGGTTGCGGTGCGATTTCTGGATAATGACTTCCGACTTCATCCCCGTGAGATCGGGAATTTGCTTGATGAATTGAGGATTGTCGCGCGTTAGAATTCCCGCCAGCCCGGATTGCATCGCAGCGGCGGCACCGCAAGTAACCAGCGCGGAATAATCCGGGGGCAGCTTTAGCATCTCAGCGATGCGAGTTCCTGCGGCCACCTCAAGGTCAGGAACGCTCACGAAATGCTGGCCCGCCAGAGTCATCACGGCCTCTACTTCCGGACGCATCAAAGATCCGCCTAGAACCGTCATGGTTCCCTGACCGTTGATCACCGTGGTGACCCCGAGTTCTTCGTAGACATTCCCTGTGCTCCCAAATCCTCGAATGGCGGGGTTCGTCGCAGCAGCATTCGATTCGGTTGCACCCATCAGCTTTCGTGAACCGAAGATCATTGCAGCCAACGAACTGACGCCGGTCATGAAGCCGCGCCGAGTCCACTTTGCCCCGATATTCATAAATTTCTCCGTCTTTCGTTATTTGCGAACGACAGCAGCCGTGCAATTGATTTCCACCAACGATTGGCCCGGCAATGCCGCGACGGCCACAGTGGTTCTGGCAGGTCCGCCGTTCGGGAAATATGTCTTGAACACTTTGTTCATTCCGTCGTAGTCGTCGATTTTGGTGAGATACACCGTGAGCTGGAGAATACTGTCCATTGCGCCCCCGCCGGTCTCCACCAAAGTCTTTACGTTCTCCATGACCTTCTGCGTATGCGTCTCGATGTCCATCGCGAATTTGCCTTCTGGATCGTGCGAATGCGCGCCTTGCCCGGCAATGTAGATCACGCCGTTGTGAATGATGAGCGGTGTGATGAACCCGGTGCCGGCCGGTTTGCCTTCGTAGTTCAATTTCTGGACGCCGCCCGTAGTTTGGGCCGCGGCTGGCGCCGAGCCGCTGAATAGACTGGCTAAGCCTGTACCCGCCAGTAGAGAAGCGAACTTCGATGCGAATCCTCTGCGACTGCTCAGTTCTGAAGACAAGGTATCCTCCTCAATAGCTACGTTTTTGATCTACAACCGAAAGCAGAAAACGTTACTCCCTGCGGCAATGGCCATGTACTGATTTCCATTCACCGCGAAACTCATTGGCGAGGCAGTGATCGTCTGTCCGGTCTGGAAATGCCACAGGGGAGCACCAGTGCTCGCGTCCACCGCTTCGAGCGAATTGGCGTCGTCCCCAAAAAAAACCAAACCACCATCCGTACTCATCACGCCGCCATTCGAGTGACCAGAACCGGTTTGCGGATATTTCCAGATCGCTTTCGAGGTGGAGACATCGTAGGCCAGCAGAATCTTTTTGCTTACGTCGCCCGGACTACGCTTCGCTCCCGTCGCATAAAACGTGCGCCCAGGAGCGAATTTCTCAGCCCCACGAAAATAGAGATTGCAGTTCTCCGAAGCCAGGAAATAGAAGAGGTGGGTCGCCGGATTGTAGGATGGCGCATACCAATTCGTCGCGCCGGCAAATCCCGGGCATACCCGCGCGCCATCCGTCGTCGGTATAACTCCCGTAAGCATTGGCTTGCCGGCCGCATCGATGCCTCGAGCCCAAGTCAATTTCTCGACAAAAGGAACTGCGGAAAGAAATTTCCCGTCGACGCGGTCCAGGATATAGAAAAAGCCGTTGCGGTTTGCCTCGACCAGAAGTTTACGTGGCCGCCCCTGGTATTCGGCATCGACCAGAACGGGCGTCTCGGTGGCGTCGTAGTCGTAAAGATCGTGCGGCGTGAATTGGAAATACCATTTCAGCTTTCCCGTGTCCGGGTCCAGGGCCAGAACACAATCCGTGTAGAGGTCATTGCCTGGCCGCGTCGCGCCGTCGAAGTCTGGCGCGGGATTGCTGGTTCCCCAATATATCGCGTTCAACTCAGGATCAAATGTTCCGGGCATCCAGGTGGTGCCGCCACCGTGAAGATACGCCGTGCCGGGCCAACTTTCCGACCCGGGTTCACCCGGAGCGGGTATGGTCCAGAAACGCCAGGCTAGCTTGCCGGAATCCGCCTCGAACGCCGATACGAATCCGCGAACTCCATCATCCCCGCCAGACGTTCCCACAATTACTTTGTCTTTCACGAGCAGCGGCGCACTAGTCGCCCCGTAGTTTCTGTTGCCGTCGGTATAGGCGACGTCCCAAAGCAAATTGCCGGACCGCGCATCCAGGCACAGCAAGTGCGCATTGTCGGTTTCCATGTACACGCGCGAATGCCAAATGGCCACGCCGCGGTTGTGATGTTCTGCTGCGTCGTCTATCAGGCCTTCTGTAATCGGACGCGCGTAGTGCCACACGGTGCGTCCTGTCTGTGCATCCAGAGCATAGGCGTCGTTTGCCGATGTAAGGAACATCATGCCTTCGTACACGACTGGCGTAACTTCCAGCGCGCTTGAATTCGGTGCGTGAAAGACCCATCCCACGTGCAATTGGCTTACATTCCCTTTGTTAATTTGATTCAGTGAACTGAAACGCCTGCCGGTGTAATCGCCATTGTAAGACAGCCAGTTCGCGCCAATTGGCTGTGCAAGTAATTTTTCTGGCTGAACATCAATGTTGACGAAGACCGAATTTTGCTCGGACGAAGCCAGGCTTCCCGGCAACGCCAGCGACCCCATAAGGACAGCCTGTACGAGCCAGCGCCCTCTCCGTCTCATGAAGCCTGCAAGTCTCCTCGCGGTGCTACTCGGTTGTCCTGCAATCGATCGAAAAGGCTAATTACTTTGTGGCGATCTTTGCGCGTAAGACGGGACGCGCAGCTCGCGCTTTGGCTCCGCGTGGCCCCGTCGGCCGCACTGCGGATACCTCACGCATCCCAGTAGAAGCGAATCCCAGCTCGCGCGATATTTTTAATCCCGCTTCACTTACCAGCGAGGCAATTTCTCGAAGCCGCGCGGTAGACATTCTCACGGCTGGGCCGGTCACACTCAGGCTGGCGTTCACCGCGCCGGTGTTATCCCAGATCGGCGCAGCGATGCAGCGGATGTGCGGCTCGTGTTCTTCCATGTCGCAGGCAAACCCATCTTTTTTTACCCTCGCGAGTTGCGCCTGCAATTCCTGAATACTTCCCACGGTATTTTCCGTGAACCGTCGCAGTTCCAGTTGGTTCACGATACTTCCCTGCTCTTCCTCGTTCAGGTACGCCAGCATGATCTTGCCCACCGCTGTGCAATACAACGGCACACTGGCGCCGATCCGCGAGTGAATCCGCAAGGGCTCGGGAGAATCAAGTTTTTCAATGTAAACGGCGGTGAGTTTGTGCCTTACGGTGAGGTGTACAGTTTCCCGCGTGCTGCGATTCAATTGTTCCAGATGAACCAGGCTCACTTTTCGGATGTCTAGTTGTTCACGCGCCGATTGCCCGAGAGACACGCAAGCCACGCCAAGGTGATAATTGTTGAGTTCGTCCTTATTTAGAAATCCTCCCGCTTCCAAGTTGACAAGAAACCGGTGGACCGTACTTACTGGGAGGCCGGAAAGTTTGGCAATTTCCGAAGCCGGTAGCCCTTTCCCGGCTTGGCCGAGAAGCTGCAATATGCGCAGCCCGCGTTGGAGCGAGGTGATATTGTATTCCCGCTTTTGACCACTCATGAGAAGCCTAGTTCGACAAAAATGAAAATCGAATTCAGTGCATGAAAAGATATACTATATGCGCCCAACGGAGTCTAGCGTCAATTCCAGATTCTCGCCGAGCGAAAAACACTACAGACGACCCATTTGCTTCACGGCCTCTACGATCGATCGCGTCTTCTCGATGATCGAATACATGGAGTGCTCTTTGTAGTCCAACTCCTGCGCAAGTGTCAGAATCTTCTCAGCAGATTCCCGCGGGACAATCGCCACACCATCCGCGTCGGCAACCACAATATCCCCAGCCCGCACTGCCACTCCATCGCATACCACTGCTACATTCGCCCCACTGAAGCGATAATGATGCACCGATGTGGACGGCACGATACCTGTGGCGTACACGGGAAACCCGATTTTTTGTAAATACGCCACGTCTCGCACGCCACCGTCGATCACCGCACCGGAGAAATTGCGCGCAGACATCGCTGTTCCCATCAACCCGCCCATCCCCGCGATATCCGCGCCATCATCCACTTGCATGACGTACACGGAATTTCTATTCCCTCCATCAATCGCGGAAAGCATCCCGTTCAGGGCCGTAGGATCGTCGTTTTCTTCTTTCTTAAGATGTACAGTCAGTGCGAACCCCGCAAACTTGCTTGGAAAGATTGGGCGCATCCGGTGCGTCATGTACATCTTCTTGCCCAGGATTTGTTCCGAAGCGTCGGAAACGGATGCAACTTCGACATGTCGGAACGATTCAATTAACGACGTGTCATCCTTGGGTGCCAGGTTCTGCGCAGCCTGCGCGCGCAGCTTTTTTGTCATCATCGTCGCGCCGGCAGTCAAAAATATCGTAACTGCAACAAACAACCAGATAGATCTAGCGGACCGCCGAGAATCAAAGAACGCTCTCATGGTTCCTTCCTTTTTCGTTATGTTCCCAGCCAACACCCGCCCTTAATAATGCAGAGTGTTCTTTCCCTTTCGGCGGAAACTCTACGCCGCGAGAATCCTCCCGGTGCGCTTCACCAAAAAAAGGTTGACACTTTCCTCGCGAGTGGGCTATTTGCTTATCCACCAGAAAGGTTTTTATCACTAGAGCACAGGTTTCACCAGTTGAAAAACGATTTGAGCCCCGTCCGATGTTGGCATCGGCTCACTGATTCAGGGCGGCTCCGTCTTATCTTGAAGCGTAGGAAGGCCCTGGATGATTTTCGAAACCTGGTTGCGAGGACTCAATTTCAAATGATCGCAGTGGTTTCGTCAAAACTGACAGCCTCCCTAATCCGTGCGGTATTGGCTTTGCTTCTGCTCCTTCCCTTGCATTGCACCTTGGCGCAGGAACTGGAACAGGAATTCTCGGAATTGCCGAAAGCAACCCACACTGTTGCCGCGGGCAGACAGACTTTTACTTCCATCTGCGCATCCTGCCATGGTTTGGATGGAAAAGGTGGTGAACGCGGCCCGGACATCGCCACCAGGCCCGAGATAACCAGGCTTTCAGACCAGGAAATAATGAAAGTCCTGCGCGTCGGTGTCCCTGGAAAAGGGATGCCTCCCTTCGCTGCTCTGGGACCGGCCAAGCTTTCCGCGTTGTTGAGCTACGTACGCTCCCTGCAAGGCAAAGGCACGGCAACGCCA
>DASXLU010000483.1:0-3433 GCA_036496065.1 Candidatus Acidiferrum sp. | reverse complement strand
ACCGGGTTTATCGTTGGTCGAAGGGTGATGGACGAGGGCGAGATTCTGAACTTGGCAGTCGGGTTGCCTAATCGGCGTATGGGTGATGGCCACGCTCTGGTCGGCGAACTACTTAAGGAGTTTGAGCGGTTTCGCGTGACTAAAGTCTTCCTGGAAGTGCGGGAATTTAACGCTGGAGCGATCAGGTTCTACAGCAGTCTCGGATTCATACAGGTTGGGCGTCGAGACGGTTACTACCGTGAACCTACAGAGGCTGCCCTAGTTTTCGAGAAAAAGATGGAAATTCACAACGTGGTACCGAATTGCTCTTGACGCGGCAATTCCCGGTGTTAGTCTGCGTTCATGTAGTCGTTACAAATCATTCACGGAAGTCATGAGGAGGAACGCATGGCAACAGCGCAGCGGGCACCTCGGGACGTAATATTCGAAACAGACGCCGAATACCAGCGTCTGGCGGAAAAGCATCACGAATACGATCTCGAACTTCAGAAACTCTCCCAATCGCCCTACCTCAATAGCGAAGACCTGATCGAAGAAATCCGACTTAAAAAGTTAAAGCTCCACGTGAAAGATGAGATGGAACGTATTGCCGCGCAAGTGCTCAGAGCGCGCGCTCGACATTCTCAGTAGTCGCTCCGGTCCAGCGCCCGCCTTGCGCGGCTTTCTGTCGTAAAATGACTATAATGCTCCCTCGGACCTCGTCCGGGACGGAGTCAGGGAAATTATGGTCAAAGAAGGCTACTATTTTGGGCTGCCTCCGCTGATTCTCGGACTGCTCAGCTTCACGTTTCGCACTCCGCTCGCGATAAGCATCGGCGTGGTGCTAGTGTGCTTCGCTCTATTTTGTTTCTACTTTTTTCGCAATCCCGAGCGCGCAATTCCCACTGAGTCTGGCGCAATCGTAGCTCCGGGTGATGGGCGCGTTGTTGTCGTGAAGGACGAATCCTACAAGGGTCATCCCGGCAAGCGGGTCAGCATCTTTCTCGCCGTCTGGAACGTGCACGTAAACCGTTCGCCTGCCGCCGGCACCATCACGCGGCTTGAGTACAAACCGGGAAAATTTATGGCGGCCTGGGCTGAGAGCGCTTCGCTCGACAATGAACAGAACATTTTCACTTTGGCGAGCGAACACGGCGAAATTGTCTTCAAGCAGATCGCCGGATTGATTGCCCGCCGCGTGGTCTCCTGGAAAAAACAGGGCGACGTCGTAGCTCGCGGTGAACGCATCGGCCTTGTGCGCTTTGGCTCACGCGTCGATCTTTGGGTCCCCGCCGCCGCCGAAATCGCCGTGCAGATCGGCCAGAACGTCAAAGGAGGCTCCACCATCGTCGCGCGCATGGTCGAACCCATCTCCTCCCGTTTGGCATCTCCGCAACAGACTCAATCCGCCTCGCAGAAATTGGCAGAGCAGGAGGGCGGAGCGTAGTAATCTGTTGCAGTCCGGTGCAACCCCATATGGCTGACTACGAACAACAGCAAATGCCCTTTCAGGGAAGAATTCACCGTAACCCGAAATTGCGACGAGGTATTTTCCTTTTACCCAGTTTATTTACGGTAGCGAATCTCCTCTGCGGTTATTACGCGACGGTGGCATCGCTGGTCGGCGGCCGCGAAGACTTCGACCACGCGGCGAAGGCCATTGGTTTGGCGATTCTGTTCGATTCGCTGGACGGGCGCGTGGCCCGCTTGACCGGCACCAACACCGAATTTGGCGTGCAGTTTGATTCGCTTGCCGATGTGGTGAGCTTTGGTATCGCGCCGGCGATTCTTGCGTATGCGTGGGGGTATCGCGCGGTGATGGGCGTGGTCGGCGAAGGCTACCATCAGCTCGGCGAATTCGCCTGGATTTGTTGCCTTTCCTTTCTGATCTGTTGCGCGTGGCGATTGGCGCGATTCAATGTCCAAAGCACCGTGCCAAATGCTTCGAAGAACTTTGTGGGCATGCCAACTCCCGCAGCCGCTGGTGTCGTGGCGGCTATCATTCACGCATGTCATTGGTTCGGGCCCATCACCGATAGAACGTGGTCCATTGCCTGGTTTTTGTTGCTGCCCGTCTTGGGCGGCTTGATGATCAGTACCGTACGCTATTCCAGCTTCAAGGAAATCCCCTGGAGCCGGAAGCAGCCTTCTGTCGCCATTATTGCCATTTGCCTGCTCGTTGCCGTCATCTGGCGCTACTCGGAAGTCGTCTTGATCGTAATCGCCGGCACCTATGCCCTCGCCGGTGTCATCTTGCACGTAATTCGCGTCTTGCGGCACCGCATGGTCGCCAGGACCGCTTAAGCGCATGACTTCTGACCGGAACTCACAACGCATCGTCATCGCCGGCGCCTCTTCACTCCTCGGCAGCGAACTGAAATCGCTGTTGGAGGAAAGCAAATTTGCCGGATGGGAGATTCGTCTCGTCGATGAAGTTGAAGCTGCCGGAATTCTTACGGAAGTTGGCGGCGAGGCTGCCCTGATTCAAACCGTCGAAGAGGAAAGCTTTCACGGCGCCAAGTATGTGTTCCTGGCAGGTTCCGCGGCCTTCGCCAAGCAATGCATTCCCCCGGCACGAGCTTCCGGCGCCACCATGATCGATTTCTCACGCGCTAGTTTGTCCGACCCGGACGCCACGCCCTGGTTCCCCAAAATCACCGAACTGCGCGGACAAACTGTCGCCAAGAATGCCAAACTTTTCTGTATTTTCTCCGCTGGCGGCGCGGCCATCTCCGCCCTTGCCCTCGCCCTGCGCCGTCTCGGATCGCAGCGCGTCGTCGCCGTGATTCATCGCCCAGTATCCGAGGTAGGTCGCGCGGGCATCGAAGAACTCGAAACGCAAACCTCGCAGTTACTTTCCTTCCAGAGCGTGGGCAACACAGTCTTTGGCACCCAGACCGCCTTCAATCTTTTGCCGCGTTACGGCGCGGAAAGCGCGCAGGACCTGCAGCGCAGTTTGTTCGAAACACGCGCCGAAATATCTGCCGGAGTTGGCGAGCCCGAAGAAGACCAGAAGATCTCCGTCAATGTCGTTCACGTTCCGGTTTTCTACGGCACCACGTTCACGGCGTGCGTCGATCTCGTCGAAAGCACTGAAAGCGCGGCTGTAGCCGACGCCCTCAAAGCCGCGGGCTTCGTCCTCGTTCCTGCCGAAGAAGCCGGCCCCAGCAATGTCAGTGTCGCCGGCGAAACGTCCATTTTTCTGGCCGAACCCCGCCCCGACGCCTCGCGTCGCGGTTCCTTTTGGCTGTGGGGAGCGGCCGATAATTTGCGCGTGCCTGCGTACAGCGGCATCAAACTCGCCGAGTGGCTTGATTCATGACCCACAGTTTTTGTTCGCGACTTCTTTTGTCTCTCTCACTTGTCGCTTCGGGAATTGCTGTAGCCGGTTGCGGCTACCATGTCGCGGGCCACGCCAGCACTTTGCCCAAAACCGTTCATGTTATTGCCGTTC
>DASXLU010000482.1:0-3790 GCA_036496065.1 Candidatus Acidiferrum sp. | reverse complement strand
TAAAGCGAGCCGTCAGGTGCGTGGCCCGAAAAAGAGTAAATTCCAAGCCCGTCCGGGCGGGTGACAGTTAACCCTGCGCTCGTTGAATCAAAGCCTCCGTGGCACAGCGGTGAAAAATTCGTGTCTATGCCAAGTCCGCCAAAGCTTCCCGGGATTAACTCCACTGAGCTAATCTGGCAGCCTCCTCCATTCAGCGGACCTGCTGCGTAGTCAAACGTTGTGAATAAATACGGCGTAAAGTTGTTATCAACTCCTGGAACAGTGAGAGAACCGGGTACCGTAACCGCCCAGCTGAAAGTGCCTACGTCGGGAGCGTTCAGAATCGTGAAATCATACGTGTAGTTATCGGCCAGCGCAGGAGAAGTGACCAAAAACAAAATCGTAACTAGTCGCAGAAGGTTCTTGCCGCTCATGGCGTTGCCTCCAAAGGACGTAACTGGAAGGGCTTAAGGGACGGCAAGCATAGCAGACTTTACGTAGGGGTGTCTCCCTAAAATTGGGCACGTTTATCTACATTGTCCACCCAAGGTTCACCCAAGGATCGCCGCTCGGCGCGCCGAACCCGGAGGAATAAATGGGCAATTACCGCGCGAAAAGCGGCATTTAACCGGCCGTTTCATTACAAAAATCTAGCACTTTTTGGCTTCTTTCGTGCTCCCCGTAGCACCCGAGGAATCGTGTCGTGGACACATCCAACTTGAAACAAGCCACTTATGCGGGTCAGCGCCGCAGCCAGCGAATCCTCCTGATCATCCCTGTCGTCGTTTCTGGCACACGTCCGAACGGAACTCCCTTTGCGGAACGCGCTGAAACCAGGGTGGTTAACGCGCACGGAGCGCTGGTTGTCCTCAAGCAAGCCGTCTCTTTGGGGCAAAAACTAAAGCTTACGAATATTTCGACGAATCAGGAGGAAGCATGCGCGGTCATGGACCTTAACCTGGGCCGCGGTGCGGAAAGAGAGGTCGGAGTAGAGTTCATCGAGCCTTCACCTTATTTCTGGCATGTCGCTTTTCCCCCGGTTGACTGGACTCCGCGAAGCCCGGAAGCTAAGCGGTTCAAGTCGCCGGTGCCAGTGGAGAAGAAGTAAGGTGCGCAGGCTCGCGCTCTGACAAGACCAGCCCATGCCCAATCATTCGAATCAACCCGCCGTATCCTTGCCGCAATCCCAGGCGGCTTCTCAATCAGGCTGGGAAATTGCTGAGCTGCTTGACCGTGTTGACGGAGATGAAGACCTGATCCGCGAGCTGCTTGTGTTGTTCCAGGAAGACAGCCCCAAGGAATTGCTAAAGGCTAAGCAATATCTGGCCGAAGAAGAATGGCAGGGGCTATCGCGTGCGGCTCACACTCTGCGAGGTTCTTTGCGCTATCTATCGATGAATTCTACGGCGCGCATAGCAGAGGAATTGGAAACTGCCGCCCGAAAGGGACTACGACAAGAATCCGTGGGATTGCTGGCGCGGCTCGACGGTGCTTTGCAACAAATGCTGTCGGAAGTGGAAGCACGATTGATAGAGGTAAAGTGATGAACGTCCTGGTCGCCGAAGACGATGCGCTTTCCCGGGTGCTGCTGGAGCGAATCCTTCAGCGTGCCGGCTACGACGTGAAATCCGTCGACAATGGCCGCAAAGCGCTCGAAGAATTGGCCAAGCCCGACCCGCCGCGCCTGGCGCTGCTCGATTGGGTGATGCCGGAAAAAGATGGCGTGCAAGTTTGCCACGAAGTGCGGCGCAGGCGATCGCAGGCTTACACCTACATGATTTTGCTTTCTTCCCGCGAGAGCAAGAAAGACATTGTGTACGGATTGGAGTCCGGCGCCGACGATTACCTTACCAAGCCGTTTGATGCCGATGAGCTGAAAGCGCGGCTTCGGGCAGGTGAACGTATTCTGGATCTCGAGGACCGGCTAGTGGAAGCGCGCGAAAGCATGCGTTTCCAGGCCACGCACGACCTGCTCACGTCACTCTGGAATCGCGGCGTGATCATCGATCTGCTTACGAACGAGGTGCTGCGTTCGCAGCGCGAACAAAATTCCACCGCTGTCATGATGTGCGATATCGACCACTTTAAAGCCGTAAATGACGAATATGGCCACGCGTCGGGAGACGATGTGCTACGCGAAGTTTCCCACCGCTTGCATCATTCCGTGCGGTCCTACGATATGGTCGGGCGATATGGCGGAGAAGAGTTTCTGGTTGTTTTGAACCGGTGCGAAGCGTCCACGGCCGTCTCACGCGCGGAAAACTTGCGCGCCGCGATTTGTGCCAAGCCGATCATGACGGCGACCAAGCCGGTGCGCGTCAGCATCAGCATCGGCCTCGCTCTTACCCCGGATTTTCCAGGCTACAGTGTGGAGCAGATTCTGCACGAAGCCGACAAAGCTTTGTACGTCGCCAAGAACGCGGGCCGCAATTGCGTTCGGCTTGCCCATCCGCCGATCCAGATCCCCAGCACGGGGATGGAAATCACCGAAGCGCACGCCACTTCTTAAGTTTGCGGAGAAAAATGCTACTGCGCGAGGCTTACTTTACCTTACCTAAGTTTTGATCCAGCATCTGGCGCATTGCCGAGGTGGACCCCGGTGCCCGCTTTTCCCGCCAGACTTCCAGGCGCTTGCAGGTTTCTTCGATGTTCGAAAAAAGATGCTGGTTCTTGAACGCCGCGCGCCATGTCGGCACGATCTGACGCATGCGATCCCAAATAATCCAGATTTCGCCATTATTTTCGAAGAAAATCTCGTCGTTGATCAGGTCCCGATTCACGATGCTAGCCACCATGTCCCAGTAGCTGATGACCATGCGGATATAGGTGTTTTCCTGGCTGCCCTGGGGATAGCGCTGCATCACTTCTTCCGGAGATCCAGCGTGGAAATGTTCCACGAACCAGGCGCGTGCTTCGCGCAATCGCGGTTCGCGCCGAAGATCATACAGGCGAAGCATCAAGTTCACTTCTTCATAGGTTACTTGTGACATAAGAAAGCTCCTTTGACTTATGCCGCGGAAGCGGGTTGGGCATTTTCTTGTGTAGTCGGGGAACTGACGATCTCCACGCGTTGCACGTCGGACAGGGGGATGTCCTGACGCTGAAACTCTAACTGAATTCGCCGGCGCAATTCACGCGCCACATCTTCCTGTCGAGCAGGCGCCGTCCGTACCTGCAACCGGATCGTGGACGACAGTTTGTCGTAGGACTGCAGTCCGAGAATTCGCGGCCCATCGACAATGGCTTGCGACCAGGAAGCATCGGCGCGCAGTTCCGTTGCTGCCAAGTCCAGTGCCTGCAGCGCCTTTTCCTGCGGCACCAACGGAGAGAGCGCCACGTCGACGAAAGCCTGCGACCAATCGCGGCTGAGGTTACTCACGATTCGCACATCGCCATTGGAAATGGTAACAAGCGCTCCGCGCGAATCGCGGATCACCGTCCGCCGCAGCGTGAGACTCTCCACGCGGCCCATCACGTCGCCCACTTCAATCGTATCGCCAACCACGTACTGATCTTCCATGATGATGTAGAAGCCAGTGATGATGTCGCGGACCAAATTCTGCGCGCCCAAGCCAACCGCGAGTGCGGCCAGGCCGGCCAGGATGGCAATGGGCGTGATATTGATGCCAATTTCGAGTGCCGCGGTCAGAATCGCGGCTGTCCACACAATTTTGCTGCCGACGTTGTAAATCGCTTTCGACAAAGTTCGCGTCTGCTGTTCGCGGGCCTGTGCTGCACGGGAAGGTGTGGTGGCTGGCTTGATAATCAGCTTCGTTGCCACGCGGAGCAGGCGGTTCAAAATCACCGCAAC
>DASXLU010000481.1:0-10360 GCA_036496065.1 Candidatus Acidiferrum sp. | reverse complement strand
CGGATGAAAACCTCGAACGCTCGACGACCTTAGCGCCCTCGATCAAGAATGAGACTGGGTCTGCGTTCTGACGAACCCAGCATCTGCATGCGAAATCTGCGACCTGTTCACCACATCCTCAATCGCACGAACCACAAGTTCCGGCTCGTCTTGCATGATCCAATGATTACTTTTCTCTGCCAAATGATGCTGTCCTGTCGGGAGCCGCTGGGCCATTTCTGCATGTTCTAAACGTCGATGTTCGGTAGCCGTGCCTGCCGATAAAATCACTAATGGCTTGTCGCAAAAGGTGCCGATTTCGCTCGCGAGTTCCGCGCTGCGCTGCAGATTTTCGAGCTGACTCGCGATTGTCAGCGCGAACTTCGGTTGCACCCAAAATACCGCTGCCATGGCTTTCTCATTTGCGGGCAGCGCTGCGAACCAGGGGCTTGAAACCGAGCCGGACTCGCCTGGCGTACCGCGACTGATCAGGCGTACGAGAGACGCCGCTGGTTTTCGCGTCGCTTCCGAAGTCAGAAGGAAAGCCACAAATCGAATCAGCCCAATGCGCGATAGAATCGCCGCGCGGCGACATACTTTGGCCCCGATACGAGCAAGTTTGCGGTTTTCGTCTGAAGGCGGATTCCATTCAGTGGGCGCCACAGGATCGACAAGAACCATGCCGGCCACTTCTTCCGGAAATCGCGCCGCAAACAATGGCATTGAAAGGCCCCCAAAGGAATGCCCCACCAATATATAAGGAGGAGGTATAGCCGCTCGTTGCAGCAACGTGTGTAACTCTTCGACAATGCGATCTGCGGTTCGAGGCATTGGACCTAAATCGCTCCAGCCCAGGCCGGAACGGTCATAACTCACCACGCGAAATGATCGTGCTAACTGCCTCTGCAAGTCAGTCCAACTCAGCACCGTGGACATCAAACCTGCTTCAAGCAGAATCGTAAGACTTCCCTGCCCAGACTCCAAAATGTGCAGTCGGTGCGTGCCTAGATCGACCAGTCTGCCAGGCGGAGGAAATTTCTGAATATTCCTGCGCGTGCCCAGAGCCTGGTACGCCATCCCCAGCAGGACACCGACTAACATAACGCCGACACACCAAGCCAAGACAGCAATCAATTTCCTGCGCTCCTTTGAGGCATCTCCTGATTAATAGAGATGTTTTCGAATTGAAGTCGGCTATAAACTTCGTCCGCGACACGAAACGCGATTTCCGTGCAATCGCCGATCGATCGGCCTGTTAAATAGTTGCCGACTACAAACAAGTTTCGAACATCGCACAAATCCCGGTAAAAATGTGCTATTCCCTCCTTGTGTCCCACGTTGTATTGCGGCAAAGCCTGCGCTGCCCGCCAAACCAGGCGGTCCAATGGCTTCCCCGTAATTCCCAAGATCCGCGCGTTCTCTCCTTCCACAACGTACGCGCATTCCTCTTCAGGCATAGACATAAAATCGTCGCCCCTTGCATCTGCTGCGAAACTGGTAATGAGCATCTTGCCCTCCGGGGCACGTTCGGCGAACATGGAAGAATTCCAAAACGTGGAAGTGATATGTAAGCCTTCTTGACGCGGCACCATAAAACCAAATCCATCCAGAGGATGAGCGACTTGCGAACGAGCGTAAGCAGACGACACCACGCAGGCGGGCGCGTATTCGATACTCAGTAGATGCGCAGCGAGCTGCGGCGCCGCATTTCGCAGCAGTTGCGCAGCACCGTAGGCAGGTACAGCGAGAACCACACAATTCGCCCGTACGGCTGTGCCGTTCGACAAATCGATACGCCACAGCGAATTATTTTCGCCGCTTTCTAGGGCCGAAAGAGACATCGATACTGCAGACGCGCCGTACCGGATTTGTCCATCAAGCTCCTTCGAGAGCGCGGCCGGCAAAGCTTCCATTCCCAGCCTGAACGAACCAAGTGTGGGCAGACCATCCGTAACCCGGAGGGTACCGCGGTTTCCCCGATCGGCCGGCGGTGCGGCTGGGCGCGCTGCCGCTCGCTTACGAGCGCGAATTGCAGCACGCACCAGGCTTCCATGGTCTCGTTCCCACTCGGCTAACACCGGGAAAGCGCTTTCCATCCCCATTTTTTCGGGGTCACCAAAAAATACCGTGGAAACGATCGGATCTACAAGATTGTGCAATACGTCCGGACCAAATTTTCGCAACACGAAATCCGCCAGGCTTTCTTCGTGCGCTGGACCACGGGAAGAGCGAAACCCCTCGGTCAATATTCGAAACTTGGAAACAGGCCCCATCAGGCTCGTTGTCAGCAGGCCGGCCGGTGAGAATGGTGCGCCATGTAAACGTCCATTTCTAAAAATAAAGCGTTTGGCCCTTCGATCCCCCGCCAGAAACTCATTTTCCAACTTCAGCTCGCGCATCAGCTTCCGGACGGCCGGCGGGAATCGCGGGCATTGAGGTCCGGTCTCAAACAAGAAACCATCTTTTCGAACTGTGGCGATCAAACCTCCGGCTCGCCACTCTGCTTCGAGAACCACAGAGTGAATTCCCAGTTGCTTGAGACGATAGGCACAAGCGAGCCCCGATATTCCTCCGCCAATCACCACAACCTTTTCGATGTATCCTCCTATCCAGCTACGTCTATCCAATTGCCTGTGGCGGTTGCTCGAGCCAGGACTTTCACTGAGATAGATGTTGCGAATGCCTATGGAGTCACTAATCTCTTTTGTCCAGAATTACGCGGCCAATGGCGCTGAAATCGCCATACGCCAGCCTCGTGGTTATCGCACGGAGAGCTGGACGTATGCACGCATTGTGCAAGAGGCTCACCGGTTGGCTCGCGCGCTTGAGTCTGATGGCATCGCAAAGGGCGACGCGGTTCTTTTGTGGGCTGAGAATTCGGCGGAATGGATCGTTGCGTTTTTCGGCTGCTTGCTTTGCGGCGCAGTGATCGTCCCCATCGATAGTGCTTCGACGCAAGAGTTTGCCTCGCGGGTAGCCAAGGAAGTTAAAGCCAAATTTCTTTTGCGAACTGGCGCTCACAACGAGGAATTTCAGATTCCCTCAATCTTCCTGGAGAACCTTTCTCAAGTCACCGCCGCACAAGACTCTTCCCCGTATGCTTCGCCAGTCCTTTCGCGCGAAGACCCTTTGGAAATCATCTTCACTTCGGGCACAACCGCAGAACCTCGAGGTGTAGTTATTTCGCATGGCAACTTCCTCGCTAATCTGGAACCTCTTGAAAGGGAAATTCGCAAATATAGAAAATATGAAAAGTTTGTTCATCCGCTTCGCTTTTTGAACCTGCTTCCTCTGAGTCATGTCTTCGGCCAAATGCTAGGCGTATTCATCCCATCGCTTCTGGCAGCCACCGTTGTTTTTGTCGATTCACATAAAGCTCGAGACCTGATGCATGCAATTCGGCGAGGACGCATCTCCGTATGTGTTGCGGTACCACGATTCATTGAGTCGCTTCAGCGGGAAGTCGAGCGTCAAGAGGAACGGAATGGGACTTTGGAACGATTTCAGAGCAACTTTGACCGTGCGGCGGCTGAGCACTTCTTGCGGCGATGGTGGCGTTTTCGAGGTGTGCACAGCAGACTCGGCTGGAAATTCTGGGCATTCATTTCTGGAGGCGCAGCGCTGCCGGAACATGCTGAGACATTCTGGAACCGACTGGGTTATGCCGTGATCCAGGGCTACGGTATGACCGAAACTACATCGCTCATCAGTTTGAATCATCCCTTCCGGTCTGCGAAGGGATCCATGGGCAGTGTTTTTCCCGGAACGGAAGTTCGCATTGCCGAAAATGGGGAAGTTTTAGTCCGTGGAGAAAATGTCGCCAGAACCTATCTGCAAGATGGGCGAGCTCAACCCCTCGCGGCAGAGGACGGCTGGTTCCGGACCGGAGACCTTGCCAATCGTGATGAGCTTGGCCGCTTGTATTTCAAGGGCCGCAGCAAAAACGTAATCGTCACGCCGGCTGGCATGAATATTTATCCCGAGGATTTGGAAAAGGCGCTGAGAGAACAACCGGGCGTACGCGACTGCGTGGTGATCGGTCTGGAGCGTGACCGGAATGCCGAGCCATGCGCAATACTGTTAATGAACACCGGCAGTTCGGACGTTGAGGCCGTCGAGCGCGCTAATCAAAAGCTGGCCGAATATCAGAAAATCCGCCACTGGCTCCGTTGGAATGAGCCCGATTTTCCGAGGACGCCTACGCATAAGCCAATTCTGCCGCGCATTCGTGAAGTTGCCATGGCGAGCGTTGGCGCAACTCCTACCTCAACGCAAAGTGATTCGATAACCGGACTGATCGAGCGCATCACTGGCCGTCCCCTACCAACAAACTCCACGAATGGGAACTTCGAAACGGACTTGCAGTTATCTTCACTCGATCGCGTCGAGCTCATGAGTGCGCTTGAAGACCGATATCAGGTCGAACTAAACGAGATTAATTTCGCGAATGCGGAAACGGTAAGCCAACTTGAAAAGTTGCTCGTCCGCAACACTGGATCGACGACGGAGCATGTTTACCCGACATGGCCGCAGCGCTGGCTATCGACCGCATTTCGATTGGCCATTTATTACTCGTTTGCCTGGCCTGCCACATATCTCCTGGCAGCTCCGAGGATTCGTGGACGCGAAAATCTTCGCGAACTGCACGGGCCGGTGCTGGTAGTTTCGAATCATGTTACCTACCTCGATATCGCCTGGGTTTTGCCGGCGCTTCCCGCGCGATTTCGAAATCGGCTCGCGACCGCTATGCGAGGCGAACGGCTCGCAGAAATGCGGCGGCCTTCGCAAACCCTCAGCGTATTCGAACGTCTGATGGAGCGCTTGCGATATTTCCTGGTTTCGGAACTCTTCAACGTTTTCCCGCTCCCCAAGCAGTCCGGCTTTCTGCAAAGCTTTCATTTCGCGGGCGAACTTGTGGATCGCGGCTGGAACATCCTGATCTTTCCGGAGGGCTTGACATCGGAGGACGGAAGGATGTCTTCGTTCCGCTCAGGAATCGGTTTGCTTGCCAAACAATTAAATATTCCGGTGGTGCCGATACACTTGGCCGGGCTCTTCGACTTGAAAAAACAGAACCGGAGAATCACTAGACCGGGACACGTGCGCGTCTCGATTGGACCTCCGGTGAGATATTCTCCCGACCACGATCCAAACGAAATTACCCGCGACTTGGAACGAAGGGTTCGCGAGCTTCAATTCACCTGAGAACGTTGGGTCTCGTCCGACCACGAAAACCGCCGAATCAGCAGGAACGCGACGCCAATCACAAGTATCACGGCTGCGGCTGCCCATTTTTGATCCATAAGGAACTGTTTCGCTGCTGATCCGTATCGCGCCGCGAGACATCCCTCTACGAAAAATAGCAAGCCGCGACCCATCAAAGTTCCCACTACAAATGGGAGAAAAGGAACTTGGAAGACACCCTGCGCTATGACGAACGGTTTGAACGGCACCGGAAATGGCGCTACAGCTGGCAGAAACACGCACGCCCATGGATATTGCTCAGTCAGTTTTCGGATCTTTCCGCTCGGATCTCCTTGCGATTTGCGGTAGTACGCCTGGCCACCTTTCCGCGCAAGAAAGTAGATCCAGATGCAGCCAGCTACTGAACCGATCGCCGCCATAGCTGCGTAGTACGGCATGCGCAACGGGTGGCGGCTCGAAAGTTCCATCAAGCTAAGGTCGGTAACTAAAGGAAGTGGAATAAAGGATGAGTCGATAAAAGAAGTGGACAGCAACCCGAGTCCGCCAAGAGCAGGCAGGTGAGCCAGTCGCCACAGCTTGATCGATAGCCAGTGCAAAAGAACTCACTTCTCTACGGTTCGCCAGTTGAAGACTGCCCTAACGGCAGATACGCCGTTCTTGCCGCTTCTATGAGTGCTTGCGGAGATCGACCCAGACCTCACCTTTCGGCAAGAGGAGCTGATCGAGTTCTTGCTGTTGCGCTTGGCACGGTGGAAACAAAAAGCATAACTCCAATGTTGCGACTCGTAAGGTAAAGAATCGCACCTAGTACCTCTCGCAGGTCATAGTGGCATATATCGCCAGCGGTATATCGACCACGTATAGATGCCGGAGTTTGTGAAATGGACACACAATATTTTTAGGTGTACCCGATTTTTTGCGCCATACGTATCCGTTTGGCGCCGTCTTGAATCAAACGTTTACCAAGAGATCATCACTGTATCTTGAGGCTCTCACCGTTCGTACGGTGCAGGACAACTCACTCAAGTCCACAGTGATGACCTTGTGGCAGGCATAGTGCCAGGCCATCCTAAAGATAACGAGGTTGCTTCATGGCTATGGAGGATCGCGCGCTACCCACCGTACCCACTCAGTCTTTTCGTTTGGATGTACCGCTTCACACTCTATTGCAGCAATCTCCTCAGAGGTCGTCGCTTGATCGTGCGTTAGAGCCGAGCAGTCTTCCCGATCCGATCTTTCCTCAGCATCCCGAGTTACTGCACGAACTGGACGCCGCTGACCTGGCCGCTCACGAACGCGTGTTACGCACAGGCAAACGGCATTGGCCTGTCTCGCAGATTCTCAAAACCATGCGGGGGTGGATGCTTCCGTACATTAAATCGCGAGTAAAACCAGGCGAGTTCCAGCCAATCATCGCGTATTTGTTTACCGAGTGGAAATGCAACCTGGATTGCCATTATTGCTGGTCCTATGACAATCGTATTAAGGGCATGACCGAAGACACCGCGCGGCGCGCCATCGACTGGCTCGAATCCACCCCGTGCCGTGTCTTGGCCCCCACAGGGGGTGAACCGCTGCTTCGTCCGGACTTCGTGCACAAAGTCATTTACTACGCAGCAAAAAAAGACTTCTGGGTCTACTTGGCGACCAACGCCCGCCTGCTTCGTCCTGAAGTTACTGACCGGTTAGCGGACGCAGGAATCGCCACCATAAATTTCGCTGTGGATACCCTCAAAGAGAAGCCAGGGCTACCTAAAGCACTGGAGCACGTACGCTCGTATTTCGATTACCTCGTGAAGCGCCAATATCGATATGGTTACACACTATTTTTCAACACCAACATCTGCCGCACCAACATCGAGGACGTCAAACAGCTTGTGGAGATCGCGCATGACAACGGTATCTCGCTGACTTTCCACATCAATGAAGCTCCCATGATGGAGCAATCTCATTTCAAACATCTCCACGAAAACGACACTTACATTCGTCCCCAAGATTTCCCCATGGTCGATGATCTGCTTGATTGGCTCATCGACAAACAGCGCCAGGGTTACAAGATGGTGGACTCCATCACCCGTTTGCAAAACATGAAAGGATTTATGCGTGGGGTTGGTGAACACTGGGGTTGCCGAGCCGGGCAGAATTGGCTGATCGTGCGCACCGACGGCACGCTAGCCCCCTGTTTCCCGATGTACAACGCGCACTACGACTGGGGAACCGTCGAACACGAGAAGTTCGACGTCAAACAACTTGACGAAATGAAAAAGGGTTGCGAGCCCCACTGTTTTTCGACGCTCGGCTATAACGTCGCCTACTGTTACGACGCGGCTCGCGTCATGAAGTGGCTCTTCAAACAAGCTCAACACGGATTCCAGGGCGTTACGGGGAGCTTTGAGTAAATGAATACGCTAAGGCCCAGCGGGTGAAACGGATCGGAGCTTCTGCTCCAAAAGTGCTACACGCTTTTGCTTAGAGACCGGCCCGCGTTGAAGACTTTCAGTCGCGACAACACAACCTCTTTCACTGCTTCTACGGCGGTCGGAAGAATTTTGTAGGGAACGATTTCTTCCGGGTTCTTGGCTAAACCTTCCTCCAGGCCGCGTCGCCATGCGACTCGCAGTTCCGTGTTGATATGAACAATGTTGATGCCGGCTTGAATGGCCTTGCGCAAATCCTCGTCGTCGGTTGCAGAACCACCATGCAGGGTTAGCAGCGCCCCCGTCTGTTTTTTGATTTCGGCGATTCGTTCTATCTGCAGATGCTTTTTGGTTTTCCCTTGCACCATACTCTTCACTTCACCGTGCATGTTGCCGACCGCAGGAGCGAGAACGTCAATTCCCGTCGACTGAACGAACTCTTTTGCCTGTGCCGGATCCGTCAGGCCTTTCGACAAATCCGGAATCTCGCTATGGATTTCAGATCCAGTTCCGATGTCGCCGATTTCCCCTTCAACAAGAATCTCGGGATTGATAGCTTTGAGCTCTATCACAGCCTCGCGGGTCTGGCGAACATTTTCTTCGAACGGCAACGCGGACAGGTCAAAAACAACGGAATCAAAGCCGGCCTTGGCAGCCTTGATGGCTTTCTCCAATGAGTGCGTATGATCCGCGTTTAGATAAATCGGGAAATCGTACTCATCCCGCAGGCTCCGGACAAGTGCCGCGATCTGGCGAGTTCCGACAAACGCGCGCTCGCCCTCCGAAACGCCGACGAGAACCGGAACACTGAGATCCCTGGCGGCATAGAACGCTGCCTTTAGCAAAACGATATCGCTAATATTGAAATGACCGACCGCCGTTTTGTTTTTCTGCGACTCCTCGAGAACATCACGCAACTTACGCATCTTTATTCCCTCCCCTTCACGTAGTGTGGCGATCCAGGTCAGCGCCTGTCTGGCTGGCTTGCCCGACCTTCGCGGCACGGCTCGGAAGTTTCCAATCCGGTCGAACGAAATGGCAAGTGTATCCGTTCGGATAACGTTCAAGGTAATCCTGATGTTCCGGCTCCGCTTGCCAGAAGTCACCGGCGGGCTCCACTTCGGTCACCACTTTACCCGGCCACAACCCAGAGGCCTCCACATCAGCGATGGTGTCCTCCGCGATCCGCTTTTGTTCGTCGCTCGTATAGTAAATTGCCGAACGATAGCTGCTTCCGCGGTCGTTGCCCTGGCGATTCAATGTGGTAGGGTCATGAATCTGAAAAAAGAACTCCAGCAGTTGTCGATAGGTGATTCGATTGGGGTCAAAAACAATCTCTATCGCTTCGGCATGCGTTCCATGATTGCGGTAGGTCGCATCGGGCACATCACCCCCGGTATAGCCCACACGGGTAGAGATCACGCCCGGTCGACTACGAATCAAGTCCTGCATACCCCAGAAACATCCACCGGCAAGGACCGCGCGTTCCGTCGTTGCAGCCATTCGTTTCTCCTCTTTACGCTCCACCGTTGGCAACATGTACTAGATGCCACAGATGTGTGTTTCGATTCCAGCTCATTCAAGAATTTATGGAGCCAGCCACTGCCGAAACCCTCCAAACTCCATCCATGCCTTCTAACTACTAACATTTCCAACAAATCGGTGAATTGCGTTTTCGCTCACAGTCAATGCTGCCAATTAGGGTGACAACTCCCGCCGCTATTTCGGTACTCTACTCTCTCGCAGATGAGAGCACGCAATCGAGCGAAATAATCGCCGCGCGGCACTCAGAGGGGAGCAACAACAATGGCGACGGATACCAATTATGGCGACCATGCAGGCATGAAACTTCATGCTGCCCAACGAGCTATGGAGTTAGTCGAACCGGGGATGACATTAGGTTTGGGCTCCGGGACAACAGCGACGCTTTGGATCAAGCTTCTCGGCGAACAAGTACGCGATCACGCATTGAATATTCGCGCTATAGCAAGTTCGGAAGATAGCGAACGTCTAGGGCGAAGCTATGGAATACCATTCGTCAGCTTTGAACAATGTCACACTCTTGACCTCACTATCGACGGAGCTGACGAGATCGCACCAAACCTCGCATTGATCAAGGGCGGTGGCGGCAAGCTTCTACGAGAGAAAATTGTCGCCAGCGCCTCAAAGCGGTTCGTTATCGTTGCCGACGAGTCGAAACAGGTCGAGAAGCTCGGCCGCTTTCCCCTGCCGGTTGAGGTGATCCCTATGGCTGCTCCATTGGTAGGCGACTCTCTTCGAGCCATGGGCTTCACACCAACGATTCGAGTGAACCGCGACGGATCACATTACATCACCGACGAAGGAAATCTGATTCTCGACTGCTCCGGCCTTCTCATTGAAGACCCGCACGCAATTGCGGCCAAGCTCGACTCCACGGTTGGAGTCGTGGAACATGGCCTATTCTTGAGCATGGCCAACCTTGCTCTGATTGCGGGCGAGCAGAAGGTGATCGAGCGTCGTACTTAGGTCAGAACACTTTAGGCCGAGCTCCTGTATAAAAAAGCCTCAGGAATCGACACGCATCCTGTTCGCACACTTGGAAGTCTGTCTTTTATCGGAACCTCCGGATCACCAGGTTATGGCGATCGGAACGATAAAGGCCAAGCCCATAGGTAACCACCGTTCCCTTTGTCGAGTAGATAACCTGACGGATACGAAGCAACGGTTCGCGCTTGTGTATTTCGAGAAGCTCCGCTGTGCGCGAATCGGCTGCGGTG
>DASXLU010000480.1:0-3438 GCA_036496065.1 Candidatus Acidiferrum sp. | reverse complement strand
CAATCGCAATTGTAGACCATATGCTCTCAACAACTTTGTTGGCAGCATATGGTCTACCATTGCGATTGAGAAAAAGGAATCCGGAGGGCTTCCTTTTTCTCAATCGCAATGGTAGACCATATGCTGCCAACAAAGTTGTTGAGTATGGTCTCTGGCCTGTATTGGAAAAGCTGGGGATCGAGCGCGCTGGTATGCATGCATTCCGGCATTGCCACGCGAGTCTGTTGATGGATGTTGGTGCAAATCCAACGGTCGCGAAGACGCAGATGCGACATTCGGATGCACGAATCACGCTAGAGGCCTACGCACATATTATTGGTGACTCACAGCGTGATGCAGTGAACAGAGTGGGCGAGCTACTTCGTCAGGACGCGAAATTCTGCGCCCAAGTGCGCCCAAATTGAGGATGAATGGTGAGTAGAAACATACACTTGCGGAACTCTGGACGTGGGTTCGATTCCCATCGCCCGCTCCAACGTAAACCGTTTCCAATTCAAGTCATTACAGATTTTCGTGATTAGCACATGCTAGGAGGGTGAGAAGCAAGTATGTAAGGAAATGCAACGAAATCGGCCCCTCTGCTACACGGGCGCGACATGCCATTTTATGACAGTGTACGTAAGCGTTAAGTTTATCCGGGATTTACTTTTCCTTCTGCATCCCATCGCGCGTAAAAATCGCGGGGGATGGCCATCGACAATTATCTTATGAAGAAGAAGTAATAGCGGCTTCAACGCACCGCGCAGGATATTCTGCTAGAAGATTCTTAACGAGGAGTCTTTCGCACTAGGCGCGTTACGAACTGGACAATATTTCTCCTGTAGTGGATTTGTACTCGGCCTCGATCAGCGGAACATTGTATTTCCAGCCTGACGCTATTACTGTTACACGCTCATATTCTGTGCATCGAGGTGTTCGCATGAATTCGCGTTTTCGTGCTATCGGGGTGCTCCTTGCGTTACTCGACATGTTCGCCGCCCATCCTGCTCGCACTCAGGATCAGCCTAAGCCCGACCGACCCCAAACGAGCGAAACCACCGGCACAAAAAAGGTCGCCGAGAAACGCCTCAGAGCGGAAGAGAAATCCCGGTCTGTCACGCCCCTGGACGGCGTCATGAAAACGCTGAACGCCGCACATCGTTTTCAACAGGCCCAGATCTCGCCTGATGGTGCAAAGGTCGCCTGGGTCGAAATTCTTGTCGGCAAAGACGGCGACCGCACCGGCAACACCGCAATCTACGTAAAAAATCTCAAGGCGAACGGTCCGCCGTTGCGCATCACCGCAGGCATCGCAGCCTCTGTTTATGCCGAAGGTAATGTCGCCTGGTCGCCGGACAGCCGCCAGCTCGCCTTCCTTTCCGACGCGGCCAAGAAAGACCAGCTCCAACTCTATGTTGTCCCCAGCGCAGGCGGCAGGCCCCGTAAACTTACTCAAGTGACGGGCTTCCTTGACGCTCCCGGCTGGTCGCCAGACGGCAAGACGATCGCGGTCCTGTTCACACGGGACGCCACCAGGGCTTCGGGGCCGTTACAGGCCGAGACGCCGGAAACCGGTGAGATTAAAGCTGCGTTCGTCGAGCAGCGCCTGGCGCTCGTCAATGTCGGCACCGGGAGTCTTCATCAAATCTCCCCAGCCGACGCTTACGTTTACGAATACGACTGGTCACCCGACGGCACACAGTTCGTCGTCACCGCTGCCCCTGGCAATGGCGACAACAATTGGTACATCGCCGAGCTTTACACCCTTGACCCCGCCACTGGGCTGATGAAATCGATCTACAAGCCGCCGTTGCAGATTGCGCATCCTGCATGGTCGCCCGACGGGCAGCGCATCGCTTTCATCGGAGGGCTCATGAGCGATGAACCCATTCCGGCCGGCGATATTTACGTCGTGCCCGCCGCGGGCGGCAATGCCGTCAACGTGACCCCGGACCAGAAAGCTTCCACAAGTTGGCTCACGTGGACTCGCGACTCCAATATTCTTTTCGCCGAAATCGTTGAAGCGGATTCCGCCATCGGCATGCTCGATCCCGCCAATTTCAAGGTCCAAACTCTCTGGCGCGGCAGCGAAATGATCAATGTGGGCCAGTGGCTTCCAACCTTGTCTGTTTCGGCTGATGGAACGTCGTCCGCCATCATTCGCAACTCCTTCAGCGCTCCTCCCGAAATTTGGGCAGGCCCACACGGCAAGTGGCAACAGATCACCCATCGCAACGAGGGCCTTCTACCTGGTTGGGGTGAAGCGAAAAGTATTCGCTGGAAAAACGGCGAGCACGAAATTCAGGGTTGGCTCGTTTATCCTCGGGATTTCGATCCCACAAGAAAATATCCGATGGTTGTCGAAGTCCATGGTGGCCCCAGTTGGGCGCAACTATCGAAGTGGCCTGGGGAGAATGATTTCTCCATGGCTTTGCCTGGCGCGGGCTACTTTGTCTTTTTCCCGAATCCGCGCGGCAGTTACGGGCAAGGCGAAGACTTCACCCGTGCCAACGTGAAAGACTTTGGTAACGGTGACTTCAAGGATATACTCGCCGGTGTAGACGCAGCGCTAAAGGTCGCGCCCATCGACCCCGAGCGCCTGGGCCTGACCGGCTGGAGCTATGGCGGCTACATGACCATGTGGGGCGTGACGCAAACCAATCGCTTCAAGGCCGCTATGGCTGGCGCGGGCATTGCCGATTGGCTTAGCTACTACGGCGAAAACAAAATCGATCAGTGGATGATCCCCTTCTTCGGCAAATCGGTATACGACGATCCCGAGGTCTACGCAAAAAGCTCGCCCATGACCTATATCAAAACCGTGAAAACGCCGACACTCATCGTCGTCGGGGACAGCGATGGCGAATGCCCCACGCCGCAGTCTTATGAATTCTGGCACGCGCTCAAAACGCTGGGTGTCGAGACAACGCTCGTTGTCTATGAGCACGAAGGCCATGAATTTTCTAATCCTTCCCACGAACGCGACCGAATCGTGCGAACCGTGGCTTGGTTTGACGCTCACCTTCGCTGACGCGATGGAGGCAGGGGAGGCAGGCGGAGGAATCTGGCTGCTTATCAGTCTTGCTGGGCTAAATCTCGGTTAGAGTGGCTATCGGAAAAGTTGCTCTCAGCACCACATCGTCGAACTGTTTAACGACAGCGACTCCAGGACCCTCGGTGCCATCGGTGTGACTCCGGATGTACCCAAAAACGACGCCAACACCGGTTCGCTGGTGTCGTTCGCGCCCTGCTATTGATTTGTAAAATTTAACTGGCTTGAAACAATCAGTAACTCTTGACCAGAGCTTTCGCTAAATCCCGCCACGAAACCAACACAAATCCCTGGTCATTCAGAAATTTCCGAAACTCTGGATTCTTCACCATGTCGAAATCGTTCTGACGCCATTGTGCGCCCCAATCTGCATGATCGTAGGTAGCCGCCTGCATCTCTTCGTTCGC
>DASXLU010000479.1:0-6297 GCA_036496065.1 Candidatus Acidiferrum sp. | reverse complement strand
AAGATATTGGCCGAACATCCATAGTGCTGTCAAAAACACGACGTCGAACGTGGCCAGAAATCCGATTCCCTTCCATTGCATCACCGGCTCGCGATCCATCAGCCCCACGGTCACTTCCGCGCTAGCCACCAGCACGGGTGTCAGCAGCGGCAACAGCAAGAGTGGCAGCAGCAGTTCCCGCATGCGTGCCTGCGCGGAAATCGCTGACAGCGCCGTACCTGCCACGGAAATCCCCAAACTTCCGAGGAACAATACCAGCAGCAAATAATAAATCTCCGGCAAAATCGGCACGTTGTATAGCACAGCGAAAATCGGCAGCATGAGCACTTCCGTCAGCATCAGGAACAGTGTGTTGGCCACCAGTTTGGCCAGGAATATCGAGAAAGGATCGCTGATGGCCAGCCGCAGCGAACTCAACGTGTCATTGGTCTGTTCGCGCAGAAAGCATGGCTGGAGCATCAGCGATGCCGCAAATAGGAACGCAATCCACAGCAAGCCGCCGCCAAAGCGCCGCGATTCCGCAGTCGTTGGGTCGAAAGTGAAACTGAATAGCACCACGACCATCAGGATGAACACGATGGTTGTGGTTAGCAGTTCGCGCGAACGAAACTCCGTCCGCAGTTCCTTGCCCAGCAGCACCGACGTGTTGGAGAAGAGGCTCATGGCAGCTCAGGCGTTCCCAAACATAAGTATCGAATGCAGCGAAGCCCCGGCCTGCGTATCTGCAATGACCGCGCCTGCATCCAGCCGCACCGCGCGCGTAGCCAGGGCTGAAATTTCCGATTCCCCGTGCAGGCTCATCACCACCGTGCAGCCCGCCTGGTTTAATTCCTGCAACGAATGCGCCAACCACGTGATGCCCAACGGATCCAAACCCGTAGCCGGTTCGTCCAGCAGCAAGACCGACGGCCGGTGAATCAGCGCTCGCGCAATCGCAATTCGTTGCCGCATGCCCCGCGAAAACGTGCGCACTACCGATCCGCGCCGCTCGTAGAGCCCAACTTCTCGCAATAATTCCTCCGAGCGTGCTCGCGGCTCCTCTACGTTTTGCAATTTCGCGAACAGGATAAGATTTTCTTCCGCGGTGAGTTCGTCGTACACCATGGTGGTATGCGCCACGTAGCCAGGACGGCCATTGCGCTCGCCATTTGCCGATGCGCCGGGGAAACTCAGCTTGCCAGCGGTGGGTCGCACAATCTGCGAGGCAATGCGTAACAGGGTGGTTTTTCCGGAACCGTTGCGCCCCGCCAGCACCACGCATTCTCCGGGGGCAATCTCAAAAGTTACCCGCCGCAAAGCGTAGAGTCCGCCGTAGCGCTTATCGATATTCTCGAAGCGCAGTCCGGTTGGCGGTACTTTCAGGGCGGTCACAGGAATTGTTCCGTGGCGGATTCAAGGGAGCACTCTAGCCGCCGAAAGAATCGTTTCGTATTATCCGCGCACCAGGTCGCGCAGCAGCTTTTCCATTTGCGCGCGCTCGCGTGCGTAGTCTTCTTCAGAAATCGTGCCGGCTTGCCGCCGCAGCTCGAGACGAAAAATGGAATCCTTCAGTGAGTCCAGGCTCGTCGTCACTTGCTGATTTACCGACGCCACTGTCGGCGCCGTTGCCGCTGCAGGCGCAGGCGTGTTCACTACCGCAGCAGATTTTGCCGGGGCAGGCTTTGCTTTCGAAGCTTTCGCGGGAGCAACAGCTGGTATTTCGGCTTCCATCTCCGAATCCGCCCCTGCCGCCACCACTACTTGCTTGCGAGACAACAGAATCGCGCCCATCGCGAACAGCGCCGCCAGCCCACCCAGCAAGTACCACTTGAAATCGTCCAGACGCCCCGGAATCGCGTGCACATCCGACTCGCTTGTGCGCGAATTCCCTTCCTGCGGCATCCCTTGCCCTTGTGGGCCTCCGCCACTTTCCGCGGCGGCTTGTGGGGCACCAACGCCGGAAATGCTCACAGTCAGCGCTGCCTTCGCAGCGAGCGGCGAGTGCGTGTATACCATCATCCCTTGCTCTTGCCCGCCGGATTGCAAGCCGTCCGCGGTCACCGTCACTCCAGGCGGTGCTACCAGCAGCATGCGCACGTTGTCGTAAGTAGCCGGGAGCTTTACCGTGGCGCTTCCCGTATAAGGCAGTTCGTACGATAGCCGTATGCTCGTATCGCCTGGACGAAAAGCATACGCAATCGCGTTCATCCCCTTGCCCCGCTCAATTGGAGCCTGCACCACGGGCATGCCGGTAGAACTTGTGGTGGCAACCTGCTGCAGCTTGGCCTTCTCGGGAATCGCGAATTGGAAATTGCCTTCCGTTCGAAAATAGGCGGTCGGAGGTTGCGACGCGTTCTTCACAATGTACTCTTCAGCGCCAATCAACTTGTCGCCGCTCGGCTCAAAAATCACCACATGAGAATCCACCGTGATGGTCTTGGGATCTTTCGAAATGTCGAATACTTCTACCGTTGCGTCCGGGCGTCCCGGCGGCAATGAACTGTTAAACGCCACTCCGCCGTAGGTGGCGCGGAGCAGCATCGGCCCGCCGCCAATCGCGGGATTATCAAACGTGAATTGTCCCTGCGCGTCGCTCTTGGTTGTGCCCACTTCCGCCATGTTGGCCATGGTGTTCAGTAGCGTCACTTCCACGTTGGCTGCGGGCTTGCCGGTGGTTCGATCGATCACCGTGCCGTGTACCGTGCCTGCTACGGCTGCGGCGGCGGCGAGGAGTGCTGTAAGCGTGGAGGCAAGCAGGCGAGGGCCGAAAGCCGTCATCGAGCGCTCCGGTCCGCTGCTACAGGCCGGGTAGTGACGCGGGGACGACGGATCTGCGATTCCGTGACTTGCTCGATCTCAGTCAACACCAAAGCGGCTTCATTTTCCGAAGAAGTCTTCATCAATTCGTAGTCGCCTTCCGAGTATTTTCCGGCACGGTATTCGAACTTAAGGTCGCGCAGGTTGTCGTAAATGGTGTCGCGGCGTTCCAGTAATTGATCGAGCTTGGTGCGATGTGGCGCCAGATCCGAGGCGTCTGGTTGAATATAGAAAATGAAGAGAAAAACGGCCGCGGCCAGACCGAAACAGGCCCCCAGCACCGCCCAATCGGCTGACACTGCGATCAAATTAAGGGCGGCGGCGCACATTTTGCTATTCCTCGGTCTCCCGGTCGGCTTGCGCACGCGCTCGTTCGAACGCGTCGGACGGATTCACTGCCGCTTGCGCATGAGCGGTGGCGGGCGCATCAACAGCTCGCTTGCGCCACTTCTTCAGAAAGAAAACCACCAGGCCCAGCCCCAGGATTATGTAAAAAATCGGCATCATCCACGCCACTAACCCGAAACCATGCTTGGGCGGTTCGACGTAAACGACCGAACCGTACTCCGCTACGAATGCCTGCAGGATCTGGTCGTCCGTCTCGCCCTTGGCGATATGCTGATCAACTTCCTTCAGCATGCCCTTAGCGGTTTCGCATGGTCCTGAAAACGCTCCACCAGGATGCGAGCACCCGCCAGCGGTCATATCGCAACCCTTGCACATGCACTTGATCTTCATGCCAAACTGGCGTGCATGATCGGATTGCGCCGCGAGCCGCACAGCGACAAGTGGGCTAACAGCCAAGCTGAAAAGGAGAACGAATAACGCTGGGCGCCGAGCCTTAGTCATGGCCCTCTCGCAGAGACACGCTCGGGTTTAATGTTTGCTGAATAGGCGACGTTGCTCCAGCCGTTTGTGGTGCAGGCGAAAGAACCAGGGCCGCCTTGCGATTCGGCATCAGCGCCAGAAGCGTGCCCATCACCACCCACACGCCACCCAGCCAAATCCATTTAACCAGTGGATTGAGATATGCGTGGATCACCGGGAAGTTGGTGTCAGGATCCTGTCCGGCATACACCACGTACAGGTCGTCGCGCAGCGTCGAATAGATGGCCACCATCGTGCCGGCTTGCTGTTCGTTGCCAGAGAATTTGCGCTTCTCCGGGTACAGCATCATCAATTGCTTGTTGTTCTTCAACACTTCGACGATCATGCGTTCCGCGGTGTAGTTTTTCTCGACCTTGGTATCGCCGCTTTGCAGCACCAGCGTATACGGGCCAAGCTGCATGGAATCGCCCAGGTTCATAACCTTCTGCACGTCTTTGTTGAATGCGGCACCTGCGAGGCCGATAAAGACTAAAACCATCCCGAAGTGCACAACGTAACCGCCGTAACGCCGGGTGTTGCGCATGGCCAATTCATGCGCGGACATCATCATCGACATGCCGCTGCGCGCAGAAATCACCTTCGCACCACGGTAGAACTCCATAAAGATCGTCGCAGCCACGAACACGCACAGGAACAAACAAATCTGCGAGTACACCTCGCGATAACCCAACGCAAAGGCAATCGCGCCACCCACGGCTCCCGTCACCAGTGGCCAGCCGAAATTCCGCTTCATGCTTTCCACGGAAGTCTTGCGCCACGCCAGCAGTGGTCCCACTCCGGTTAGAAAAAGAATCGCCAGACCGATCGGGATCATCACTTTGTTGAAGAACGGCGCACCTACGCTGATCCGCGACCCCGAAAACCATTCCGAGAATACCGGGAACAGCGTTCCAGACAGCACCGCGATGCACGCCACCAAGAACAACAAATTGTTAAACAGGAAGCTGGATTCCCTCGACACCATCGAATCCAACTGATTTTCGCTTTTAAGATAATCCCGATTCTTGAAATACGCCGTGAAGCACACCAGCAGAATCACGCCCATGAACCCCACGAACCACGGCCCGATCTGCGAATTCGCGAATGCGTGAACCGAACTCACCACACCGCTGCGCGTCAGGAACGTGCCCAGAATGCACAGCAGGAACGTGCAGAACACCAGCCATACGTTCCACACCTTCATCATGCCGCGTTTCTCTTGCATCATCACCGAGTGCAAGAAAGCGGTGCCGGTCAACCAAGGGAGCAACGACGCATTCTCGACCGGATCCCAGCCCCAGTAGCCGCCCCAACCCAAAACTGCATAAGCCCAGTGCGCGCCCAACATGATTCCCACGGACTGGAAGCACCACGCGATCATGGTCCACTTGCGCGTCAGGTGAATCCACTTCTCACCCGGATACCTCGCCAACAATGCCGCCAGCGCGAACGCAAACGGAATCGTGAAGCCGGTATATCCCGAGTACAGATTCGGCGGGTGAATAACCATTTCCGGATACTGCAGCAGCGGATTCAATCCATTGCCGTCAGAGCGCGTCACCATTTCCAGTGCGCCACTGGCATTCACGGCGGCCAGTGTCTTGAACGGGCTCTCCACAAAGTTATTCAGAGTGAGGAAGAAAATCTGCACGCCCGCAAGCACTACGCCCACGTACGGCATCAATTCGCCATTCTTGTTTCGGTAGGCGATCAAAACGGAAATGATGTAGACCGATAGCAGGCAGCTCCAGAAGAGCAAAGACCCTTCCTGGCCGGCCCACAAAGCTGCAAACTTGTAGAAGCTCGAGAGGTCGCGATTGCTGTGAGCCACCACGTAGGCAATCGAGAAGTTGTCGCTATACAGGAGATATTCGAGGCTGAAGGTTCCGAAGAAAATCAGTACGCAGGTAACGATTCCAGATTGCCGCGCGCTCTTGATCAACAGCGGATGTCGGGTGTAAATGGCGGCGATGCCACCGATGAAGGCGTAGAGTGCGCAGACGAACGCTAAAAGAAGCGAAAATGATCCAAATACGTCCATGTTGAACTACGCTCTCCCCCGTGTGTGTGCCCCGGGCGCTCTACATACTGCTTTTTTGCGTCATCCCCGCAGGTGCACCGGATCCGCCCGGCGCCGCTTCGTATTTAGAAGCGCATTTAGCCTGCACGTGCTCGGCGACGAAACGTCCATTCGAATCGGGACGACCTTCCACCAGCGCTTGCGCTTTATCCGCAAAGGTGTCCGGCAGCGGGTCAGTGCCAACATAGCTGACCGGCAGCATTTTTCCCTGTTCTTCCAGCGTGAAATTCACCCGTCCAGACAAATGCTGGATCGTTCCGGGCACGACGCTACCAGCAATCCGCATCCGGTGTGTGCGATCAGAACCGGTCAGACTCTGATACTCCCCGATGGTGTGGTAGTAAGTTTTGCTCTCGCCATAGCCGAGCCAGGCCAGAAACGCCAACGAAAAGAGAATAACGAAGATGCCAACACCGAATTTTGCTCGAGTTTGCACAAATCACCCCTTACGGAGCCTGAACCAAATTGGATTCTATCATACTAAAAATCATGTACGCCGCAGTCTCAGTTTGCGTTAGGACGTCACCTTCCGCAGTGACAATTATCACACTCTT
>DASXLU010000478.1:0-9698 GCA_036496065.1 Candidatus Acidiferrum sp. | reverse complement strand
CTATCCGACATTGAGCTGGCTCGGCAGCCTTTCCAATGCAAGAGCTTCCGCAGAATAAGGGGATTGATTACGGATGTCCGTTACACAAATCCTTGTAGTGGATAATTTCCTGCCTTGGCACAACTTCGTTTTAACAAGGCTTGAATCAGAAACAGACCTCAGAATCGTTTCCATCGCTTCCGATGGACTGGAGGCAATTCAGAAAGCCAAAGAGCTGCAGCCCGACATGATTCTAATGGACGTCAGCCTACCCGGGATGAATGGTTTTGAAGCGACGCGGCAAATTCGTACGCTTTCTCCTGCTTCCAAAGTCCTCTTCTTGAGCGAGTATCGTAGCTCCGATCTCATCCAGGCCGCCTTCGAGGCTGGCGGCCGTGGCTACGTTCTGAAGTCCGATTCAAACTCCGACCTCATTCCCGGCATTCGCGCGGTTCTTCTTGACCAGCAGTTTGTCAGCCGCAGTTTGACTCATTGGCGCGATTCTTTCAGCCCAGCAGATTAGAGCTATTTTCGCCTAAAAACAGATGTGTCGGATCAAACCACGCGAAGGAAGAACCGCTCTGGAGAGCGCAGAAGAAGTTTCCCCCGATACTTGCGAATTGCCCCTGATCTTTGCCATTCGCTGATCATGCGGCTAGTGGTGTAGGGAGTGATATTCGCTGAGTGGGCCAACTCCTCGTTGGTCACATCGAGTTCAATGCCACCGGCGACCCTTTGGCCGATGCTAGGTGCCAATGCCAAAAGTACAGAGGCGAGCCTTTCGCGTGCAGTCTGGGAAGTTAAGGCTGCGTGGGCGCCGACATACCATGACAAATGATCTTTGGCGATGAAGAGTGCATTTTCCAGGATTTGCGGGAAGCGTTGGGCCAGGGAGCGAATGGTTGGGCCATCCCAAACCAACACAACACCATCCCGCACTGCTTCCGTGCTGACGAGATAAGTGGAAGGTCGGGTTACCAGAGCAGCCGCACCGAAGACTTGGCCCGGCGTAATCCACACCAGGATGATTTTTTTTCCATTAGGAGTCTCAAAGAAATAACGTGCCCGGCCTTTCCACAACATCAGGAATTGATCTGCAGGCTCACCTTGGTGCGTCAACACGGATTTAGCGGAAAACCGGCGGGTTCTCGCCTGCGCTAAAATTAAATCGATTTGCTGCGGCTCCAAGTCTCGCAGAAGCTCCGTGCCATGGGGAACATTGATACTGCGAAATTCCAGAGCGGTCATGTTCTCTCCGTCTGTGGTGGACGATGGCTGAAATAACCATAGTCTATATTGAAGTTTAATGTGCGCGCTCCGTAGTTGAATAGGGTTGCCTAGAGCGCGGAGTAAACGGATAAATGCAAGAGAATGAAGAAACACTACTTCTTATACTTTTTTACCCTAGTGCAACTTCCTTATAATAATTTGCTACGCGAGATGTAGAAATTCCCGCCGCCTTAACGCTTGTGTACACACCCTTGCGAGAGCGTCACCGTCTGCAACTCCTTATGTCATCGAGTCTTGGCTTCAGCGGAAGGATCGCGGCATTGCGTTTGCACTCTTCCCCTTCTGTCGGAACTCACTAACAGGAGGATCGCGGCATGTTTAAGAAGCAATTGCTGTGTAATAGATGGCCGGCCCTTTCCGTTCTCTCCACGTTTATGTTGGTCGGTACAGTTGCCAGTGCAAGAGCTCAGTCCATGCCCGCCCAAAACGCTCCTCAGGATAATGACGCCAGGTCCACGCAAGATCGCGATTCCAGACGCGACGAGGTGGCACGCTTCGATCATTTCCTCGATGACCACCGCGAAATTGCCGAGCAACTTCGCAAAGAGCCATCTCTCGTTGACAACAAGAAGTTCGTCAAAGACCATCCGGCTCTGCAAACCTGGCTTCAGCAGAACCCCGAAGTTCACCAGGATCTAAGCAAACATCCTGAAGTTTTCATGCATCAGGAAACAGCTTACGACCATTCCGAACATCGTCAAGCACTCGTGAACTTTGACCACTTCCTCGATGGTCATCGCACCGAAGCAGAGCAGATCCGGAAAAATCCTTCGCTCGCAAACGATCCGCAATATCTGAAGGACCACCCGGATGTGGACAATTACCTGAAGAACCACCAAGAAGCTCGCGCGGAGTTGCGAAACAATCCGGACGCTTTCATGCGCCAGGAAAATCGCTACGACCGTCGTGAAGATGAAGCTCGCGACGCTAACGGCGCAAGTTCGACAGACCGTGATGATCGAGGCCGAACGGCCCGCACTAACAACGATTCTGCGGATCGTGACCGCAACGACGCGAACCGCGATCGAGACAGTCGAGACCGAGATAATAACCCCAACGCTCGAGACAACGATGCGAATCGTGACCGCGACAATAACGTTCGAGCCAGCCGCACCGACCAGGACGCGACCCGCGACAATGATTTGAGTCGCGACGCCCGCAACGACCGGGACAACCGTGCCGCGCTGGCCAACTTCGACCAGTTTGCTGACCGCCATCGCGAAGCCGCTGAGCAGCTGCGGAAAAACCCTTCGCTCGCGAACGATCAGCAATTCTTGAAGAATCATCCTGAAGTCCAAAGCTTTCTTCAGACTCACCCGGAAGTCCGCCAAGAACTGAAGAACAATCCGAATGCTTTCATGCATCAGGAGAATCGCTACGACGCGCGTGCGGACGAAGCCCGCAATCGTCGACCCGACAATGATCTCGACAATCGCGGCCACGATTTTGACCATCGCGATAACCGTGACAACGACGCAAACCGTGACATGAACCGTGACGATCGCGACCGTGATTCCCACAGCAGCTTTGGCAGATTCCTCGGCGGTCACTCGGAAATCGCCGAGCAGCTCAAGCGCGACCCTTCTCTAGCCAAGCGAGAAGACTACTTGCGCAATCATCCGGAGCTTCAACAATATTTGAACGCTCACCCGGATGTGCGCGCGAAGCTGAATGCCGATCCTCAGCATTTCGTTCAATCTTCCCAGGAGGTCAACGCCAAGCCTCCGGCCGCTAAGCCTGGCTCAACCAGTTCGCCAACGACAACAACCACAACTCCCAAACCCTAAGTAGCGGGTCATGCTTGCCCGGCTGGAAGGTTCTATGCGGCCTTCCAGCCGGCGCGAGTCTTTGATGTTGCTTCAGAGCAGATTGATTATTCGCGAGGAGGAATCATGAACGTCAAAGTGTCGTTGGTCGTAGCAGTTGCCTTGATGAGTGTTCTTCCGCTCAGCGCAGGCGGAAAAAAGAAGAATCAGCAACAGCGCGCTATGTTGGAAAAAATGGAAGCTGTGCCTTGCGGCGCAAACCAGAAGGGCCTCTCCGGTTTGGGTTCTTTCTGGGCGTCTGTGGGCGTCACCGACGTGCACTCGAACGAGAAGCGTTGCCCCGAGTACTTGCTGCGGACTGACGACATGGATTACCGCGTCCGCCCCATGAACATGAAACATCCTGAAGTTCTGCCGATCGGTCACGAGGTAGTGTTCAAGATCGACAAAGATCGGATGATGGTTGGTGTGCCTGACGGCGACAAGAAGATGCGTTCGTACGAAGTCGTCTCCATGGAGCCGGCCGGAAATCCGTCCCGTGACAACGCCTCGGTCCGATCCGAAAAGCCCTGACGTGGGCGGTAGTAATTTCGTCCCGGCTGCTTGTGAGAGCAGTCTTCTTGCGGGTTTGGTTACTTGCGGCGTGTGAGCACTGGAGCAGGGCGACTGGCAAACGAGCTATCTCGAAAAGCCCGTCTTCGATTCCGCGCTGCTCGTAGAAAAAGTCCGCCGGCTCACGGCGCATCCCGGAAATCGCCCTAGCCGCCAAATGCCGTCGGTTGTTGCGGATTGCCCGAGGGGCCGGCGGTCTAAGCCAGCGTCGCTTGCAGCACTTCGCGCAGCAATTCTATTTTTTGCGGAGTGAGCTTCTTGCCTTGCGAGGTGAGATAGAAAACGTCGATGGCCTTCTGGCCTTCCGTATCGATCAGAGCAACTTCGATGTTGCAGGTTAGGCGCGCTAAGGCGGAGCCCACTTCGTACAACAAGCCCGGCCGATCTTGCGTCGTAATTTCCATCAACGTGTTTAGATCCGAAGACGTGTCGTCGAAGTTGAGCGTTGTGGTAATTGCGACTTTCGGCGGCCGAGTAATCACCGCGCCCAAACGTCCCTTCATCAGCGGTTCCAGCGGCTGCTTGCCATTCACCACATCGGCGATGCTCTGCTGGAAGCGCGGCAATTCGTCGGGATTCAGTTCCAGGGTCTTGTGCAGATCCACAAAATGGAACGTGTCCAGCACCACGCCAGCCGAATTCGCGAACGCGTCGGCCTTCACGATGTTCATTCCCCATGCCGCCAACACGCCGGCGATTGCCGCGAAAAGCGCCGGACGATCCGCCGAGAGCAGCGTAAGCGCAAACGCGTGATGCGTCGCCTTCACTTCGGTCTGTACCGGTTCGGAGCCAAGCTTGCTGTATAGCTTGAAGTGCGACGCGATTTCCGCGGGCGAATGCACCGCCAGGTAGCGCCGCGGGAAGCCTTCAAGGAATCGCTCGATGTCTGCCTTCGAAGCGCCACCTGCTTGCTGGCGTACCTGTTCGAGCAGCAACGCTTCGTCCGAAGCATGCAGGCGATCGCGATCCACGGTGCGGCTGAAATGATTGGAGGTGGCCACAAAAAGCTGCCACAACATTTCCGCCTTCCACGGCGTAAGCGCTTCTGGATTCACAGCGTGAATGTCCGCGTAGGTCAGCAGGCACAGCCGCTGCAATCGCTCTGGCGTGCCGGCAGTGGCCGCAAATGCCGAAACGGTTGCGGGGTCAAAAATATCGCGCCGCTGCACCGTCGCGGACATGTCCAGGTGATGTTCGATCAGGAAGTGCACTTCGGCTTTTTCTTCCGCGGAAAGTTTCAGCCGGTCCGAGGCCGTCTCGAGGGCTTGCAGGCTGCCTGCCACGTGATTTTCCACTGGCATGCCCTTGCCAACATCGTGCAGAAGCAAGGAAAGAATCAGCAAGTCGCGGCGGTCCACCGTTCGCCACAACGGGCTGAAATGCGCGCCCAGAGGATCGGGCGTTTCGGTGAGTTCCTGCAAATGTTCGATGGTGCGCAGGGAATGCTCGTCCACGGTATATCGATGATAGAAATCGCGCACCACTAGCGAGTCGATCGTGCGAAATTCGGGCAGCACTTCAATCAGCAGTCCCAACCGGTGCATCGGCCGCAGCGCCATCCCCGGATAATCGGCACCCAAAATTTCGCCGAGCACTGGCCACGCGATGCGCGAGTTGCGCTGCTGCAATTCCGGATGGGTCATGATGTACGCAATGCTGCGTTCCGCATCGCGGCTCAGTGGCACGCCGCTGCGGGCCGCCTCGGTCAGCAATCCATAAGTCGCGTTGCGATCGGCAAAGGCCTGATCGTTGGTTACCTCGAAGAGCCCGTCGCGCATCACATACGGTTTTCCGTTAAGACCCTCGGCCTTCGGTCCACCCAGCGTCGCGTTCATCAAGCGTTGCCGCAGCGAAAGATTCGAGGCCGCGCGCTGCTCAATGTAACGAAGCAATTGCCGGTTCAGCGTGCGCGCATGGCGGAAATACAGTCGCATCCACTCTGCGGCGTTGCGTTTCAGGTTGTCGTCGATACCCAGCGAGCGTTGCGCGGCATCGGCCTGCAACTCGTAGGTCAGCGTATTGTCGTTGCGGCCGTTGCTGTAATGCAGAAAGCATCGAATCGCGCTGAGGAATTCCACCGCAGTGCGCGTGAGCTCATCTTCGTTCATCGAGCTGATTCGCGGATCGCGGCGATCTCCGACCAGTTGGCGCATCCACAAGCGCGCATGATAATCGCGCAGCCCACCCGGCGCTTCCTTCACATTGGGTTCCAGATGGAAAATCGTGTTTCCGTAACGTGTCAGCCGTTCGCGCGTCAGGCGTTGCACTTCGGAAAGCAGAAATGTACGCGACTGTTTTTCCGGCCCTGCGCTGATCTTGGCGTCCAGCTTTTCGAACAAGCCCTTGTCGCCGTCCAAGAATCGCCGGTCCAGCATCGCCAGATGAAACTCGGCGTTGCCATCTTCAATGCGTTTGGATTCTTCGAGCGTACGGCCCGCGGAACTTACCCGGAAGCCCAGATCCCACAGTGTGCGGGAAAAATCGGAAATCAGCGGACGAAACTCCTGCTCCGCCTTTTCGTTTCCGAACAGAAACAGCAGATCCAGGTCGGAGTACGGGAAAAGCATCTCCCGGCCGTAGCCGCCGAGCGCCAGCAAACACAATCCCTGCGCCGAAGTACTGCGAACCCGCTGCAACTCCGCGAAAACTTTGCGGATGGTGTTGTCCGCCAACTCGCACAACTGCCGCAACGTATCCTGGGCGCTGGCTCCGTTCTCAAACAGTTTTCGAATTCGCTCGCGCTGGGCGTCGCACTGCGGACCTAGCACCGACAGCGGCGTAACCGGTTCTGCCATTGGCTTATTCGGACGAAAGCTCGAAACGAGACCTGGACGCGGGGTGGACATCGGGGTTCTCAAAGAGCGCTTTCGCCGCGTTCCTCGTTGCGTATCCGGATCGCTTCTTCGACCCGTGATACAAATATCTTACCGTCTCCGATTTTTCCTGTCTTTGCGCTTTTCAAAATCGTTTCTACCACGCGGCTAACCAGATTATCCGGCAACACCACTTCCAGTTTGATCTTCGGCAAAAGATCTACCGTATATTCCCGCCCGCGGTAAATCTCGGTGTGACCTTTTTGCCGGCCGTGGCCGCGCACTTCGATCACCGTCATTCCTTCCACGCCGATTTCCAGCAGCGCCTCCTTCACCGATTCGAACCGGGACGGCTGAATGATCGCTTCTATTTTCATCATACGAAAGTTGTGCTCCCGCCCTGAGTGCTCCGAGTGTAACCTTAATCTGTTTTTACGACTCCAGGTTGTAAGCCTCTTCGCCGTGTTGCGAAATATCCAATCCTTCGATTTCCTGATCCTCGGTGACGCGCAGGCCGGTTACCATATCCACGATCTTCAGTATTACGATGGTGCCCACCAGCGCGAAGCCCCACGCAAACGCGATGCCCACCAGTTGATATCCCACTTGTGCCCAGTGGCCGTCGATTCCGCCCGTCGGTTTGCCTGCGCCATAAATTGGATTGAACGCTGCCTGCGCGAAAATTCCCGTCAGCACCGCACCTATCGTTCCTCCGGCTCCATGTACGCCGAAAGCGTCCAGCGCATCGTCGTACCCAAAAACCGCTTTGAACTTTGCGACCATCCAGTAGCAAAAAATCCCGGCGATGAATCCGATAAGCAGCGCAGGCATCGGCCCCACGAATCCGGCCGCGGGAGTGATTGCCACCAATCCGGCTACAGCGCCCGAAATTGCGCCCAATGCGCTGGCGCGGCCATTCTTGATCCATTCCGCAAGGCTCCAACTGCACGCCGCCGCTGCAGCTCCAAAATGTGTAGCCACGAATGCGCTCGTCGCCAGTCCGTTCGAAGCTAGCGCGCTGCCCGCGTTAAATCCGAACCAGCCCACCCACAGCAGGCATGCGCCAATAAAACTCAGCACCAGGCTATGCGGTGGCATCGGCTGCTTGGGATACCCGACGCGCTTGCCCAGATACAACGCGCATACCAGCGCGGAAACGCCTGAGGTGATGTGCACCACCGTGCCGCCCGCAAAATCCAGCGTGGGAAATTTGCCTCCCAGCGAAGCATTCAGGATGCCGCCCTTGCCCCACACCATGTGTGCCATCGGCGCGTACACCACCAAAAACCACAGCGTCATGAACAGCAGCGTGCCCGAAAACTTCATGCGCTCAGCGGTCGCACCGGTAATCAGCGCGGGCGTGATAATCGCGAACATCAACTGATAGATCATGAAGGTCATCTGCGGAATCGTAGCCGCGTAATCCGGATTTGGATCGACGCCCACGCCCTTCAAAAACATGTGCCCGAAATCTCCGATTACCGGCCCGCTTCCGCCGAAGCACAACGAATAGCCCACCAGCGCCCACAACACCGTGATCAAGCCCATCAGCGCGAAGCTCTGCATCATGATGGCCAGCACATTTTTGTGCCGCACCAGTCCGCCGTAAAACAGCGCCAGTCCGGGACCCGTCATCATTAGCACCAACGCGGCGCTTACCAGCATCCAGGCGTTGTCCGCCGAAGACTGCGCGGCGGCCACTCTTTGGTCCAATTGGTTGAGCTTGTCGGTTACGGCTTTCGAGGAATCCGAAGAGGGGGCGCTTGCACTGGAGGCTGACGAGGCGGGAGTTTGCTGCGCGCGCAGGGGACAACAGCTCAACACCAGGGTCAGTAGGAGAAAACCAGCCACACCCATGCACTTCATCGAGTTCTCCGGTGCAAAAGAGTTGCTACGTTGCTGTACTGTTTCGCTCTCTTGAATTCTTGGGAATGTCACGGTGGTAGACAGGGATTATACGCAGGAGCCCGAAGCCGAGCCGCCCGAAATTTCGCTACAACAAATTCATTTTTCGCATGGAGCCCTCGCTAAGAGCTTTCTTTTTGTTTCGCCCGCGAACCGGTCGGCGTCCCTCGTCGGTCGTGGGATCCGGTAGCCGTCCGTGACCGCCAGCATCAGCCGAATGCTGGTCTCAAGGCTGACTCGGTTGCCTTGTGAAATGTACACGGGCTTGACTCCGGTCCTGGTACGTAAAGCCGCGCCGATCCGCTCGCCTCCCGCTTTTTCGTCGACCAAAGGCGCCCAACTCCCCGCGGGTTGTGCGAGATCGCCGTGCGTTCCGATCAGCAGGCTCTTTGCGCATCCTATCGTCGCCCGGTCCAGCACGACTCCCAAGTGCGCGGCCAGACCCATGCGCCGCGGGTGCGCGATGCCTTGCCCGTCGCAGAAGAGCAGGTCGGGCATCTCCCTCAGTTTGCCCAGCGCCGCCAGCAACACGGGTATTTCGCGAAAACTCAGGAATCCCGGGATGTACGGGAATTTCAGCGGGAGCGTCGCATACGCTCTGCCGATTTCCTCCATTTGCGGAAAGCGGTACATCACCACGCAGCCGATCGCCATATTCGCGTCGCGCAACAAATGCCAGCGGCTTCGGCGGCGCTTAGCGAACGCTTGCGATTCCACCAGCACAAACGCCGCGTCCAGTCCCGCGACCGTTCGAATCGGCGGCAGCCGGTCTTCGCCTTCCCAGTGTCGCCGCAACTCTTCCTGGATCGCGCGGGCTCGCTGCGGCAGCACGTCCCAGCGATGCCGGCGCACCACCAGCGTTGTCTTGTTCTTCATCGTTATAATCGTATAATGCAAGAGTTGCCCTGCAGGCGAAAGTTCCAGCGGCAGCGACACCAGCAAGCGCGAAATATCGGAAGGACATTGTGATGACCCTGCACCCACCCTTGGAAGTTTCCGTGCGCGAGGCGGGCGGAATCCATTTCGTCGTGGTGCACGGGCGGCTGACCATCGGCGAACCCAGCGAGCACCTGAATGACTTCGTGAAAAAATTAATGGATAAGGGCGCGCGCAAGCTGGTCATTAATCTAAACGACATTCCGCAGATCGACAGTTCGGGAATTTCCGTGCTGGTGAAAATTTCCATCGCACTGGCGCGCCTCGGCGGTGGGCTGCATCTCGTCACCGGGCGAGGCCGCGTACGCGACGCCCTCACCGTCACCCGCCTCGTCGAAGCCATCCCCACCTTCGAAACCGAAGCCGCCGCCAAAACCTTCGACCACGGCGCCTCCGC